>SLPR01000535.1 GCA_007131895.1 Bacteroidales bacterium
ATTTGCAGAAACCTTTGCCATTCATCGGCATTAATGTTGGAAAATATTTTTACCTCAAGCCGGGGTTCTTCAAAGTTGAAAATTGTTGCATCGCCGCGTATCTCCCCTTTGTTCAAAACAGTGTGGAGATTTCTGATATTCAGGGTAGAGGTAGAAGTATTTCGTCGTGGCCCATTATCAAAAGAAGCATCAAAGGAAAGTTTTTCAAACTTTAATCCGGCCTTTCGATGATGCATTTCGCCATTGCTGATGCCAAAATCTGCCTGTACAAAGGGTTTAACAACATTACTGAAAGTGCCCTTTATGGCAGCATAAAAATAAAACTCGCCTTTGCTTCTGTAACCTTCAAAATACTTTGCATACTGAGGAGGCAAATCAGCAATAAAATTTTCAAGTTTTATATTTCTGCCCGAAATATTAATATCAGTATACACGTGGTCTCCTGACAGATCGACAGAGCCTTCTGCAAGAAAAGCATGACTTCCGAAGGTGAAATTTCCGTTTCTGAAAGTAAAGAGATTATTGTTCTGCACATCTGTTTCAATGTCGAAAACCATCCTGGTATTTCCTGCTATGAAAGCCTTGTCAATGATAATCCCCCCCACTATCATCTCCCCTCTTGATTGCAGAAGGTAATTGTCGCGTGTAAAATTGCCCCCCAGGGTAGCTCTTTGAATATCAAAATGAAGCTTATGACCTCCCCTCATATCCGAGTATCGGTATTCCATTCGGGTAAAAGTCATTTTATTCAACTGAAACTCCATTTCACTTTTCGATGGAGTTCCTTCAAGGGCAGTGCTCCAAAAGGTATAGTTATTTGAGCCATCTTCAAACAACTTCATGTGAAAAAAGCCGTCAATAACTTCAGCTTGTTTTATGGTATAATCCTTACGAATAATATCCATCAAACTAAACTGAAAGAAGATTCTTGATGCAACTAAAAGGGTGTCCTTGGGAGAGTTTTCAATGGCTTCGAGCATGGTGACATTTCTTAACGAAATGGAAGCCAGGGGGAAGTTCCTGAAAAGGTTTACAGAAATATCTTCAATAAACACCTCTGTTTTCAGGCCCTTGTTGATCTGGCTTACAAAATGTTGCTTGATATTGTCGCGGTAAACCCATCCCAGTGTAGCAAGCACTATTACCGTTGCCACCAGAAATATCAGGCCCGACAGAAGTGTCAACCTGATAAATTGCAGTATCTTCTGCTTGTTTTCCTTGATAAATACTACCATACAGTTACAGGAAAAAGGAGCCTTTTGTGCCTTTTGCAGGTGAGGCCCCGTGAAAAACTATCAATGGTAAAAAAAGCAGATGGTGAGAACAAGTATTATTTGATCATCATAAGGAAGTTCACTTCCTTTTCAGTAAGAAACCGCCAGTGTCCGCGAGGCAAATCCTTTTTGGTTAATCCGGCAACCATTACCCTGTCGAGCCTTACTACCTTATAATCATAGGATTCGAAAATCCTTCGCACTATCCTGTTTTGGCCGGAGTGAAGTTTTATTCCCACCTGGGTCCTGTCGTTGTCTTTTCCGGTATATGCCATCTCATCGGGAACGATTCTTTCATCATCCAAATCAACCCCATTCTGTATTTCAACAAAATCGTTTCTTGTCAGGGGCTTATCGAGTTGAACATGATACAGTTTCTTTACTCCATGCTTTGGGTGTGTAAGCCTCTTGGTCAATTCGCCATCATTTGTCATAATCAACAAACCGGTAGTGTTTCTGTCCAGGCGACCTACAGGGAAAATACGCTGATCTCCTGCACCTTTCACCAGGTCCATCACGGTTCTTCGTCCCTGGGGATCTGTTGCTGTGGTTATATAATCCTTGGGTTTGTTGAGCAGAACATATACTTTTTTCTCAGCTTGCAATTTTTTACCATTGTAAACTACAACGTCGGTGGGCTTAACTTTCGTGCCCAGCTCTGTAACTATTTTTCCATTTACACTGATAACACCTTCCGCGATGAGATTGTCTGCTTCTCTTCGGGAACAAACGCCAGAATTGGCTACAAATTTATTAAGCCGTATGAGTGTATCCTGATCTTCAAAACTGCCAGTAGGACTGCTTTTTTCCTGGCTGGAATCTGTAGTTCCGGTTGGGCCTTTTTTGTAAGGAGAGCTTACATTCTTTTTTCGCCCATAGGGTGAAAACTTTTTAATCACTTTCTTTTTGTTCATCTTTATCAGTATCAATAATAACTGTTTCAACCTTTCAGAGAGCCCTAATATGCTGAATAGCTGAGAAATTCCATTCTTTTTATTAGCCCGGCCAACCCATAAAAAAAGGGACATTCACTATTTAATGTCCCCCTAACTGAAAGAATGTGGGCTACTTATGCAGTTCGCCCAGCTTTTCAAATGCATCATCCGTTTTTTTCAGCATCTGGCTTTGAATGTCATTAAACCAGTTTTTCTTCTCGCTGCTTTTTAGTCCTTCGTCCGGATGATTGATCTTGTGGATCAATTCATTCCTGAGATTAACCGCATCTTCTATAACTTCATCAATTACGGGCTTTATCTCTTCTTTGTTCTGAGACAGGTGGTAATGAAGGAAGCACGTCTCTATTACTTCATTGGTAAGGAAGTTAATGTCTTTTTTGAGGTTCTTTTTACTTGCCATTTCTTAAAATTTAATTTTGGGTGCAAAGATACGAAATTCACTTGAACAACAGCTCTTGTTAGTGGAGTCTGTTGGAAACAATTTTTACATTCAAATATCAGAAGTTATGGTTTTCACCAAAGTTTTTATTTATCATTGAAAAGTTGAGCGGTAGCGGGCATTTTAGCATTCGTAAAACCCTGCAATCACGAAGTTGTTTTTCTTACAAGGCCAGAATATTCTCTATGGAGGAAGCCTTTTGGTAGACATCAATAATATCGGTGGAGCTATCCATCTCCTGTTTGGCAGTAATACTGATAAACTTACCGGATTTGGACTCTTTGTGATAAATCGTTGCATTACTGTCAAACAATGCCTCAACCAATGCTATTTTTTTTATTTCGGCAGGTACGATAAATTTGAACATGTAAATCAAAGGCCAGTTTGTATTGGCGTCAAGTTTGTTTTTAAGAGAATGAAGCTTATCCATTCTGAAATCGGATTTTAGTTTATGAATGGACCCTGCAAAACTTATCAGGATGCTGCTTTCGGAGCAGATTACCTTTACAGATTATCAGGGCGAATAAAAATTCGGGGTATACTCCTTGTGCTGAAGAGGATTATTTGGACGAAATGTCGATGATTTCAAACTCAAATATCAGGCATGAATGGCGGGGAATAGCACTCCCATAAGGGGGCCATTGGCCATAACCCAAAGCCGATGGAATCATCAATATACCTTTACCTCCGTTTTTGAACAAAGGAATCCCAATTTGCCAGCCCCTGATGGTACTGCCCAACTGAATCAATGCACCATCGGCCATATCGAAAACTGTGCCGTCAATCAACATTCCGGTATAACGCATTCTTATGTAGCTGCTCATAGAGGGATGAGAACCATTTCCGGGATTTTCTATCACATAAAACAATCCTGATTCATGCTCAATGGCTACATCTTCCAAATCGTTATCCCGTATATACTCAAGAATTTTCTTCCTGTCCCGCTCGGCAACTGCATCAGGGTCTTCCTTCTGACATGACGGAAAAACTATAAACAAGCTTACAATAAGCAGTATAAAAACATTGGATTTTCTAAATAAACACATAAAAGTTCAGTTACTTGCTGGCTATTTTATTTCCTTTTATTGGAAACCAGTTGCAAAGTTACTAATTCTGAACTTACTGTAGTTACCAAAAACTTTAAAAGAAATCCAATTCCATTAAAATTTGGATTACAATCTGTTCGTTTTGCAAGACCTATGGACGGTTTTAGTATAACCAATGCAATTGCAATGAGGATTTATTTCCCATTCAAACTCTTAGCATATTCACCCGGAGTTATTCCGGTTGCTTTCTTAAACACCCTGTTGAATGTGGGTTTGGAGTTAAACCCTGCATCCCAGGCTAGACCCATTATGGTGAAGTTACTGGTATTCTCCTCACGGCAAATACGTTTAAACTCCTCAACCCTGTAATGATTAACAAAGTCGAAAAAGTTTCTGTTAAGTTTGTTGTTTAGAATAAAAGAAAGATAATCAGGATGAACCTCAAGCTTTTCAGCGAGGGATGCCAGGGTAAGCTCTGAATTAAGATATGGTCTTTGTGTATCCATTTGCTGAAGAAGTTCTTTCACGAAAATCTTATCTTTATCCGTTTTGGCATTGTTATCAGAAGCGTTGATGTTTAAAGGTTCAATATTCGCAGAAACCCTCCTGGAGCTGAAAATATCTCCTTGTTTATAACCTCTGTAACCGAGAACCAGGATAAAAACTGCCTGATAGGAATAGCCAATAGACTGCAACCAATGGTAAGAAAAAACCCTGAATACATAATCAGTTATATACAGCAGACTGGTACCGGCATAAAAAACCACGCTGGTAATCAATAAAACCTTAAGCCACGCCAGGTCAATAGAAGATATTTCAGAAAAGTAATTCTTAATCCTTCTCTTGTAGTTTTTTATCAATATCAAACCCCA
>SLPR01000309.1 GCA_007131895.1 Bacteroidales bacterium
ATGGTACTTACCCTTTGCACACTTTCTGTTCGGGTTGCAAAAGCCGGGTTGCGGTAAACCATGTTGTCATAACCGTAGTCGTACAAAAGACTAAAAGGATTGCTGAGGGAAAGAATAAAGGGTTGCACCTCTGGAATCCCTCCCACATGGAAATTGACAACCATTACCTGGTTGGGGGTATCGTGGAAGTAATTGTTGGTTTGGGTGTGCCATTCAAATTTGTGCCAGTTAACTTTATTTTGAACTTCACCAGTTGCATTGGAAGCAGCTGAATCCATATTGCCTGACAGGCAAACCCCTATTGTAAGACACGTCAGCAGATTTTTCATGTATTGAGAGTTTGGTTTAAAAAGACCACCCGGAACCTGTTATTTTGATTATTCTTTGGTATAACTAAAGACATAATCACGGAGATTTCATCGTGGTGTTTTTTGATTTTTGTAAACATGGTTTTTGTGGTTGTACGATTATTTTAACATAAGGTTGCAAAATGTTGTGATTCAGCGTAGTCGTAATCCTTATTGTCATTATCCTTTCCTCAGGCAAAGGTTCAAAATGATGTGTAATGGTTTTTTCAATCACTTTAATTTTGGGCACAAAAAAAAAGCTATCCGCGAGGGATAGCTTTTTTCAATGATGTGTGGGTTGAGTATTTAGTTGATCAGAAACTTTTCTTTTTCGATACCTGAATTGATTTCAATGTCCGTTACATTCATTTCGATGGTTTGTCCACCTGCCTGCTGGGTAATCAGGCGGGGGAACTTAAGCTCAAAGGATTCAACCGGAGTTTTGGCGCCAAATAAACGGGCAAAGAATGAAGGTCTTTTACCTTCTCTTTCAATAACGATGGGCTGATAGTCATCATACAAAGCGGTTCCCATTTCTGATTCAGAACGGATTTTCAACCCTGTTTGATAGTCGTAAAACTCGCGTGACCTTTGTCCTTCAGGAGAAATTACCAATACCCTGTAAGCTCTCTTACCTTCAAGGCTGGCAATTCCTTCCAGTGATTTTTCTATACCATAGTCAGCATAGTTCATTTCTACATTCATTATAGCCTGCATTTTCATGGCTTCAAACTCGGGGCCCTCTGTAAATTGCTGGCTACCCATCATGCCTGTCATGGCTGCAGTATTGCCGTCAAAAATCTGTGCCTGAACCACATTTCCGCCAAAAATTGTTTCCACCCTAAGTTTATTGGGTGCTTTCTGGTATTGCTTAATGGTGGCTTTCTGGCCCATCATTTCAATTTCAATTACCTGCTTGAGGTCATTGATTTTGTTGAAGCTTTCTTTTCCTCCAATGGCATTAAAATATTTGTTAAGCACGGTTTGGATGGTTACATTGGCAGGAGCATCTTCCAGTTCAGGAGCCACATGGGGCTGGCCAAAAGCATCAAAAAATTCAACGGTGCCCGTTGCACTGAATCTTTCAAGGGTTTCAGGAACCTCGTCCATGTTTCCGGCTACGACTATGATTGCGTTATTGGGCTTAAGATATTTCTGTGCCATTTGCTGCACATCCTCGATGTTCACAGCTTCCAGCCTGGTAAGGTAATTGGCATAATAGTCTTCGGGAAGATCATACCTTTTGATATTGAGGGCAAAGTTGGCAATGGTTCTCGGGCTCTCCAAAGAGCGGGCAAACTGACCCGTCATGTAGTTTTTTACCAGCTCAATATCCCTGTCAGAAACAGGCTCATTGATGAGTTTCTCCATCTCTCCGAGGATTTCTACCACTGTACTGTCAGTTACACTGTTGCGCACTTCGGTTGAAGCAATAAACCGGCTTACCAGCCTGTCGGTAGAAATGTTGGACCGTGCTCCGTAGGTATACCCTTTGTCTTCGCGAAGGTTTTGCATCAGCCTTCCGGAAAACACTCCACCACCAAGTATTCCATTCATAACGCTTACCTTGATGGCATCTTCATGCCCTACGGGCAGCACTACCGGGTAAGTTATCTGAACCACACTTTGTGAAGCGCCTGTTCTTTCTGCAAAAGCAACTCTTCTGCCTTCGGGAGGAGTAGGAGTGGGATAAGTGTGACGGGGAACGTCGCCTCTTTGCCAGCTGCTGAAGTATTTATTCATTAATGATTTGGCTTCAGTAGCATCGATATCGCCAACGATTACCATGTACCCTGCATTGGGCTTCCAGTAGGTGTTGTAATATTCCTTCAGAAGGTCTACCGTAATGTTGTCAAGGGTTTCTTCTGTAAGAACTTCACCGTAAGGATGATCAGAACCGTAGGTCTGGGTAAGAGAAACGTTGCGCGCAATAGCATTTCCATCCGTTTTAATGGTTTGAAGTCCTGAACGGGCCTGATTGATGCGTCTTTCAAGCTCTTCTTCAGGGAAGATTGGATTGAGCAGTACGTCGGACATCAGATCAAGCAAGGTGCCTTTGTGGCGTGTTAGTGAAGAGCCGAACATGCCGGTAGAGAAAGTGGAAAGGTTGGCACCAATAAAGTCTACCGCCTCGTCAATTTCTGCTTTTTTACGGTTGGTCGTTCCTTCTCTCATCAGCTGCCCTGCAAAGTCGATGTAACCTTTTGCGTCTCCTTCCAGAATTGGGTCGATGTCCAGTGTAAGCTGAAATGAAACAACAGGTACATTGCGGTTTTCCACTACGATTACCTGGAGTCCGTTGTCCATGGTAAAACTTTCGAAATCTCCCAGTTGAATAACCGGAGCGGGACCTGGCTCAGGGCGCTGGCTTCTGTCTAACTGTGCACTTACTGTTAAAACAGCAAGGAAACTGAAAATAAATATTGAAATGATTTTTTTCATGATAATGTTTCTTTTTTCCTGCAGAGGGTTTTTCCCGGGTTTGTTCTCTTGAGAAGCTTTGTGTTATTGGGGTAAACCGCTCTGTTTTATCGGGGTTTATTGACTTTTTTTTTAGATCTGAATGGGTTGAAAAAGTGGTTTGTAAAACAGAAGGATTGCTTATCAGCTTTCTCCTTTGGGTAACCAGTAAAGAACAACCCTGTTGTCTTCTCTGAAATATTCCCTGGCAACACGGCGTATGTCTTCACGGGTAACTTTCATGTACCTTTCCAGTTCTGTATTGATAAGGTTGGCATCACCGTAAAGCAAATGATAGTTCGCCAGGTTGGTAGCGCGCCGGGCAATGGTAGTGTTGCTGTTTACCATCCTGTTTTCAATCTGGTTCTTTACTTTTTGCAATTCCTCTTCGCTTACCAGTTCATTCCGTACTTTCTCCAGCTCTTCATTAAAAACATTTTCAATATCGCGCGGATCAGTGCCCATGTTGGCAAGTGCAAAAGTGAGGTTAATACCGGGGTGTTCCAGTCCCAGGGCAATGGAGGCAACCTGAAGAGCTTTCTGCTCCTGGTCTACCAGCCTGCGGTATAACCTGCTGCTTTGTCCTTGAGACATTAAGGTTCCCAGCATCTCTACTGCATAAAAGTCAGGGGTGCCTTGTGCGGGTAGCATATAAGCCTGAATAATCATTGGTATTTGAACATTGTCATATACGGTATCGCGAACTTCTGTCGTGCGGCGGGGTTCTGCATCTTTGGCAGGACGACGAAATTCCTGGGTTCCGGCTGGAATATCTCCAAAATATTTTTCAACCATTCTTTTGGTTTCAGCCTTGTCAATGTCACCGGTAATTACCAGCACGGCATTGTTGGGGACATAGAACATGTCATGAAAGTTCTTGATGTCTTCGTCTGTAGCGTTGCGTACGTGGGGGTCAAGACCCAGAACATCACCTTTGTAGGGATGCACTGTAAAAGCCCTTGATATGGTTTCGATGAGCAATCTTCCGTAAGGGCGGTTGTCGCGGGTTTGTTGCATCTCTTCCGTAACAACGCTCTTTTGGGTTGCGATACCAACAGAGTCAATTTTAGGGTGAAGCATGCGTTCTGATTCCATCCATAATCCCAGTTCAAGCTGATTGGATGGCAACAGGATGTAATAGTTGGTAACGTCAAAACTGGTAAATGCATTGAGTGTGCCGCCTGCTTGTTCGACTATTTCAGAAAATTCTCCCCTTTCAATATGCTTGCTTCCTTCAAACATAAGGTGTTCGAAAAAGTGAGCAAAACCGGTACGTTCAGGATGTTCGTTCTTGGCTCCAACATGATACATGATGTTGACAACCACGTTGGGAGTGGTGTTGTCTTGCTGAAGAATGACATGCAAACCGTTGTCCAGGGTGTACTCGGTAAATTCAATTTTGGGTGTACTGCTGTAGCTCAATGTGGCAATCAGCAGGAATCCTAAGGTGAAAAGCGCCTTAAAATGTAGTTTCATGTTTGTAAGGTTTAAATTAACGATTTGTTTATGATTCAATTTATTGAATAGTTTTGATAGATAATTGTTAGGTTCGTGATGAATTAGTATGCTCTTTTCTTGCAGAATTACACTTGTGGAAAAAAAAACCTTAACGGGCAAAGAAAAACATCAATATATGAGGTCAAGGTCAAGATCGTTTTTCAATCGCTCCAAATCAGGGTTTTTATCCACCATCTTTTGAAACTTTTCTGCAGGAAGGTAAGCCTTTTGCACTTTTCTGTTTTCTTTGATTCTTACCTGAAAGTTGATTGCGTAG
>SLPR01000017.1 GCA_007131895.1 Bacteroidales bacterium
AGGTTGGCGATAAAGTTTCTGAGGATGATGCAATTGCAGAAATAGCAACAGACAAGGTTGATTCAGAAATCCCATCTCCTGTAGAAGGAGTAATTAAAGAACTACTCTTCCAGGAGGGTGATGTGGCTGAGGTCGGGAAACCGATTGTGATTGTTATGACAGAGGGAGAAGAAGTTGATGCCGGAGAAAAGGCTGAAGCACCCAAAGAAAAGACTGACGCACCATCCGATCAACCTGCATCTGAAAGCAGCAAATCGGATCCGCTGGAGATCACAGCACCTGCTGCCATAAGCTCCAAAGGATCTTCAGGCAGGTTTTATTCTCCCCTGGTAAGAAACATTGCCCGTGAAGAGCAAATTACCATGGAAGAACTCGACAAAATAGAAGGTAGTGGAAAAGAAGGAAGAGTAACCAGAGATGACATGCTCGTCTACCTGAAAAACAGGAGCCACAGCCCTAAAGCAGAGCCAAAGCAAACAAGCACATCACCCTCTCCTGCTGCAGGCAGCCGACCGGTAAGTGCCCCCGATGTGAAAGCAGACTCCGGTGATGAAGTAATTGAAATGACACGCATGCGCAAACTGATCGTGGATCACATGGTCAATTCAGAAGCTACCAGCGTGCATGTTACTTCGGTTATTGAAATTGATGTTACCAATCTTGTTAACTGGCGTAACAAGCACAAAAAAACTTTTGAAACCCGTGAAGGAGAAAAACTCACCTTTACCCCCATATTTATCCAGGCTGTTGCAAGGACACTCAAGGAGTTCTCCATGCTCAACGCTAGTGTAAGTGGCGATAAAATCATCCTTCGCAAGAATATCAATATTGGTATGGCTGCCGCATTGCCCAACGGAAATCTTATTGTTCCGGTTATTAAGAATGCTGACCATCAGAGCCTCATTGGACTGGCTAAAAACGTAAATGATTTGGCCGTAAGAGCACGCAATAACAAACTGCAACCCGATGAAATACAAGGCGGAACATTCACCCTGACAAATCTGGGAAGTTTTGACACCATTATTGGAACACCCATTATCAATCAGCCTCAGGTGGGTATTCTGGCCACGGGAGCTATCAAGAAAAGACCTGTGGTAATAGAAACAGAAGATGGAGATATGATTGGCATAAGGCATATGATGTATCTATCAATGTCTTATGACCATCGAATTGTAGACGGAGCCCTGGGTGGTATGGCACTAAAGCGCATGGGTGAATATTTACAAAACTGGGATACCAGCCAAACTATCTGATCCCACCTCAAAATACTTTCTGATAATTAAAAAGAAAGCCTCGTGCAAATCAACTTAAACCTGATTTTCACGGGGCCTTTGTTTTTATTTTCTTAATTTCGCAACATCAAGTGAATTGTAAAAAATACAGACACGCAGTTAGCACCTCAACAAACAATCTTACTCGGCTCACCTAAAAAAAAATCCATGCAACTCAAACTAAAACGCCCAATTGCTTTTTTTGATATTGAAAGTACCGGTACCAACGTTGTAAAAGACCGCATCGTAGAAATATGTATTTTCAAACTCATGCCTGATGGCACATCAGAAACCAGGCTAAGGCGAATCAATCCGGAGATCCCCATCCCTGCTGAAGTAACTGCCATACATGGCATTTCGGACGCAGATATTACCAATGAACCCACTTTCAAACAAGTTGCAAAATCTCTTTTCGATTTGCTCAAAGATTGCGATTTGGCCGGATATAACTCCAATAAATTTGATATTCCCATTCTCATAGAAGAGTTTCTAAGGTGCGAGGTTGACTTCAATCTTAAAAACAGAAATCTGGTTGATGTGCAAAACATTTTCCATAAAATGGAGCCCCGAACGCTGAAGGCTGCATACAAGTTTTACTGCAACAAAGAGCTGGTGGACGCCCACACGGCAGAAGCTGACACGATGGCAACCTATGAAATTTTGCTTTCACAGATACAGCGTTACGAGGACACCGAATATGAAGATCGCGATGGAACAATCACTAAACCCATCCGCAACGATATGGAAGCTTTGTACCAGTTCTCATACAACCACCGCAATGCCGACCTTGTTGGACACATTGTTTACAATGCCAAAAACCAGGAAACCTTCAATTTTGGCAAACACAAGGGAAAAACTGTAGAAGAAGTTTTCAGCAAGCAACCCCAGTATTATGACTGGATAATGAATGCAGACTTTCCTCTGTACACCAAAAATGTAATCAAGGAAGTCAGGTTCAGAGCCCTTGAAAACTCCAATATGATCATCAAAAAATAATCTCCTTACTACGGATGAAAATTATCTGCATTGGAAGAAACTTTATTGAGCACGCCCATGAGCTCAACAACCCGGTTCCGGCCAATCCGGTTTTCTTCCTAAAGCCCGAAACGGCCCTCATCAGGGCGGGCTTACCATTTTTTTACCCTGATTTTTCGCAGGATGTGCATTATGAGGTTGAGTTGGTGCTACGCATCAATAAGCTGGGCAAGCATATAAGTGAAAAATTTGCCCACACGTATTATGATGCCGTGGGTGTAGGGATAGATTTCACAGCACGCGATCTTCAGAATGTTTGCAAACAAAAAGGATTGCCATGGGAAATCGCCAAAGCATTTGATGGGTCTGCCCCGGTAAGCAAGTTTATTCCCAAAGAACAATTTCCCGACTTGTATGATATTAATTTTTCACTGGTAAAAAATCAAGAGACCGTGCAAAAAGGCAATTCAGGAATGATGATATTCAATTTTGAAAAAATTATTGCTTACGTCTCACAATTTGTGACCCTGAAAATGGGTGACTTTATCTTTACCGGAACACCTGCAGGTGTGGGGCCGGTAAAGCGGGGAGATAATTTACAGGCTTTCATTGGAAATCAACCTTTGTTACAATTGCCTGTAAAATAACCCGTTCATTTAATTTACGTAAAACTTGTAGGTTTTTTGAGAAAATTAACACCATCTTTATACCGTGTTTTGAAACGAAAAATTGGTGATACATTTCTTCGGTAAATGATACAATACCGACAGGTATTGCCATAAATTATTTATTTTTGGTGCCGGTTATTTATTTTGCCAGGGAGAATGCAAACTATATAATTCAGTGATTAAAGGAATTACTTAATCTTAAGTGTTTTTATGAAAGAAAAATCAAACAGGGAAATCATTTCAGGATTTATTATCTCAGGGTTCTTTCTGGGCATCTTTTTCCCCATTGCCGCTATTGCTATAGAACTTATCAGTAAGGGATTGGCCTTATCTGCCGAAAACCTTGCCCGTATACATAGCGAAACTGTGGTGATTTACATTTTTTACTCTGCACCTTTGGTATTAGGCTTTGTTGCTTATATCATGGGTAAAGACTTTGCTGAAAAATCACATGAGATTAATGTGAACGCTGAATCCCAAATTAAAAAGGCAGGTAAGATATTTGATTTTACAGAAAGGCTATCTCAGGGAGAAATTGATGTAGATTATCGTTTTGATGATGACTCTGATGATCAGGATCGCATTGGCAATTCACTTGTGAGGCTCAGAGATTACCTGAAAGAGAACAAAAGGGAGGAAGAAATCCGCCGCAAGCAGGAGCAGCAGCAAAACTGGGCTACCGAAGGTATGGCCAAATTTGGCGATATCCTCAGGCAAAACAACGACAACATAAATGAACTCTCTTATAATATCATAAGCAACCTTGTGGAGTATATGAGCGCCAGGCAGGGAGGCGTTTTTATTCTCAACGATAATGATAAAAACGATGTTCACTTTGAATTGACAGCCTGCTATGCATACAGCCGAAAAAAATTCCTGGAAAAACGCATCGAATGGGAAGAAGGACTCGTAGGAGCCTGTGCCCTGGAACAAGAAACCATTTTACTGAAAGATGTACCAGAAGAACATGTAACTATAACCTCCGGACTTGGAGAAACAAAACCGGGCTGTATTATCCTTGTACCCCTTAAAGTCAATGACCAGGTGCATGGTGTTATTGAATTGGCATCGCTGCGGGTATTTCATGAGTTTGAAACAGAATTTCTGAAAAAAGTAGCAGAAAGTATCGCCTCTGTAATTTCCAGTGTGAAAATCAATCTTCAAACAGCAAAACTGCTAAAAGAGTCACAGGAACAAGGAAGGATACTGGCATCTCAGGAAGACGAAATGCGCAGAAACATGGAGGAGCTCAACTATGCCAAAGAAGAGGCTGCCAAACAGGGAGAGCTGCTCGCCAATTTTACCAATGCTGTAAACCATACACTGGTAAGAGCCGAATACAGTACCCAGGGAACACTGATCTATGCCAATACGCGCTTTCTAAGCAAACTGGGGTATTCGAGCAACAAAGATGTGGAAGGAAAACATATTTCTATCTTTATCAATGAAAAAGATAAGAAATGGTTTTTTGAAATATGGGATGACCTGGCTAAGGGCGGAAAGCACTTTGAAGGAGATATGAAACACGTAACCAAACAGGGGAAAGATTTCTGGTCGATGGCTACCTATACTTGCGTGAAAAATGCCGACGGCTCCATAGAAAAGATCCTTTTTCTTGGGATAGATATCACCGAGCAAAAGAAACAAAACCTGGATTATGAAGCTCAACTTGAAGCACTGAACAAAAACAACCTGAAAATTGAATACAACCCCGATGGTTCTATCATCGAAGCCAACGCCAGGTTTCTTGAAATATCAGAAATCCCAAGAGAGAAACTCAATGACTACAGCGTATTCAACTTTATTGAGGAAGGTACTGAAAACAGTTTCAAAAAGATTTGGCATAATATTCTCAAAGGCATTCCCCATGAAACCCAGTTCAAGCTGGCAACCGCATCAGGACTGGAAAAGTGGATCGAAGGCACCTATTATACCGTAAGAGATATGTATGGCGATGTTTTCAAGGTGATTTACCTGGCTGGCGACATTACTGCCAAAAAAGTGGTAGAGCTTGAAAATGACAGACAAACACTTTTACTCAAGCAACAGGAAGAACAACTTCGCATCCAGCAGGAAGAAATTAAAAGCCAGCATACTGAATTTAAAGAAAAGACACAGCATCATATCCAGGAGATAGAATCAGTGAAAGTGCGCAACGAAAAAACCCTGGAAGGTGCTCTTGATGCCATTGTGAGCATCAACCAGGAAGAAAAAATTGAATTTTTCAACAAAGCTGCCGAGGAGTTATGGGGCATTGACAGAAAAGATGTTTTGGAAAAAGATGTAAGATTGGTTTTGCCTGCACCTCATAACAAAGTACTTTCAGGTAAAATAATCGCTTTCCTCAAATCTGACAAAAATCATTTAAAAGGCAACAGAACCGAGGTAAACATTGTCAATAAAAATGGTGAAGAATTACCAGTATTGTTGACACTTTCAGAGGTAAAAATCGGCGAAGAATATACCTACACAGCATTTATTCAGAATATATCGGTGGAACTATTCTGATTTATAGGTTCACCGCCCTTTATCTATTATAACTATGAGGCATGAAAGACTGAGATTAGAAGCAGAACGGATCATTAACGAGTTGAAGAAGAATAATAAACCGGAGGATAAAGCCAGTTCGGAAAAGATTGTTCATGAATTACAAGTTTACCAGATTGAACTTGAATTGCAAAACGAGGAGCTCAAAAGATCTTCCGAAGAGCTTGACAAATCTCATAAAAGGTTTACAAACCTTTTTGAACATGCCCCTATAGGGTATTTTCTTCTCAGTGAAAGCTTTTCAATTCTCAATGTAAACCAGTCAGCAACCTTAATGCTCAATCTTGCCAAAGGAAACATCATTGGTAAGGCTTTTCCAAAATTCATACACCCCGATTTCCAGGATACATTTTATTTTCTTTCTCGTGAGGTTATGGAATCAGGGAATCTGCATACCGAAGAGATTAAAATAAAGACAGGACAAGGGGCAGAATTCTTCGTCCAGTTGCAATGCATCAGAGATACGGATCTCAACACAGGAGCCAATAGAATCCGACTGGTGATGATCGATATTTCTGAGCGAAAAAGCATTGAAAAAGAATTAAAAAGGTTCAGGGCTGCCCTGGACACTACCGATGATAACATTTTCCTCATTGACTATAACACCACCCTTTTCATTGATGTAAACGACTCCGCATCCCGCAATTTAGGCTATTCAAGAGAAGAGTTTCTCGACCTGAAACTGGTGGACATTAACCCGAAATTTACAGATGAATTCATCAGAAATTTACGCGACACCCATCTCAATGAGATGGACAAAAATGTTACCATTGAACTGGACTATTGCAGAAAAGACGGAACGCTGGTAAACCTGGAAGTTTACCTTAAAGCCACCAGGATTGATGACGAAAAAATCATCGTAGCCATAGCAAGGGATATTTCAGAAAGGAAAAAAAATCAGGACAAACTAGCGCAATATGCCAAAGAACTCGAGGAGATAAATACAGGAAAAGACAAATTCCTGTCCATTATTTCTCATGACTTAAGGGGGCCATTTCTTGGACTGAAGGGGTATACACAGATGCTCATTGAAGAATATGACATGTTGGAAAAGGAAGAAATCCTCGATTATCTGGGCAAAGTACACGAATCAAGCAAAGACCTTTACACTCTGGTGGACAATCTGCTAAAATGGTCCAGACTTGAGCTGGGCAAAATACCCTTCGAACCCATGGTGTTCAACCTTCATCTTGAACTGGAATCATTGATGAAATTGCTTACTGGCATAGCCGCCAAAAAGGGAATTAAGCTTCACAACAAAATCCAGAAGGATCTTTACTGCTTCGCTGACAGGCTCATGCTAATCTCTATCATACAGAACCTTGTAGGCAATGCCATCAAGTTTACCAGGAAGAACGGATGGGTAAAAGTAAGTTCAACCACTGGTGATATTATTACCATTATAGTGGAAGATAATGGCGTGGGAATGTCAGATGAAATAAAAGACAAACTCTTTACCCTTGATAAAGGCCATACATCGAGAGGTACATCAGGAGAAAAGGGTACCGGCTTCGGGCTGATTATCGCCAAAGAAATGGTGAAAAAAATGGGTGGAGATATTGCTGTGGAAAGTGAAGCCATGAAAGGAACAAAATTTTCCTTCACGCTTAAAAAATCAGATTTCAATCCTGCTAATTAGGGACAGCAAGAAAACCCATGTTTTTACCAATACTTGATAAGAAAGCGGCAAGTGCAAGGCATGCGCAGGCTGAAAAACAGGAGTTTACTTTTCGTAAATAGCCTGTACTGAGCTTGTCGAAGTAACTGTCTTGAAGACAAGCATAACAGTCTACCCCGCCTTTTCGCGGGGCAGCAATTGGCGTTTTCTTGCAAGCACTTTAGTGGAAATACCAACACAATAAAGAAGACTTAGCATCAATATGACCAGAATTAACAGGGACTATTACATTGAAAATGATACTTTATGGCTAGCCAGAGATTTATTGGGAAAATACCTCTATTGCCACTCAGATGAGTATGGACTTAGCGGTGGAATCATAACTGAAACTGAAGCCTACCTTGGAGCAAACGATCGTGCCTCGCATGCATACGGCAACCGGCGAACACGGCGTACCGAAACCATGTTTAAAACCGGAGGCATTGCTTACATATACCTCTGTTACGGGATTCACCACCTCTTTAATATCGTAACCGCTGCAGAAGATATTCCCCATGCAGTTTTGGTGAGGGGCATGCTACCCATAGCAGGCAGCAAAAATATGGAAAGAAGAACTGGCCGGAAAGTTCCGTTTTTGCTCGACGGCCCGGGAAAGCTTACCAGGGCCATGGGTGTCACCACCCGTCTGAATGGTACAGCGCTTGACCAGGATACTATATGGTTGGAAGACAAAAGAATACAAGTACCAGATGCTATAATTTCAGCCACACCCAGAATTGGAGTTGGCTATGCCGGAGAAGATGCAAAGCTCCTTTACAGATTTGTGCTGGATGACAAACCCTTTTTGTTGCAGCTTGCATAAGCTGCAACAACACCCTTCGGCAATTAACCGCTTATCTAAATTTCACTATTTTTGCACCCAGCAAAAACAAATACAGAAAATACCTATGGAAACCATTTCAAAAATCATTCTTAAACCAGGAAAAGACGAAGCTATTAAAAGATTTCACCCCTGGGTTTTCAGCGGTGCCATTAAGAAAAAAGAGGGTTCCCCTCTTGATGGTGGCCTTGTGGAAGTGTTTTCCCATCAGGACGAATACCTCGGAACAGGTTTATTTCAGGATGCCTCCATTGCGGTGCGCATCATGGCTTTTGCCCCTGAGAGGCCACGGGCACTTGATGCAGAATACTGGTACAGCAAACTGTTTAAAGCCTGGAAGCTCAGAGTGCAACTGGGACTCACAAGCAACGAAAGCACCAACGTTTATCGTCTGATACATGGGGAAGGCGACCAGTTGCCAGGTCTTATCATCGACCATTACAACGGAAATCTTGTTGTACAAGCTCATGCAATAGGCATACACCAGAATATTCATTTGATTGCAGAAGGACTGAAGAGTATTTATGGCAGCCATCTGAAAAGCATTTATTACAAAAGCACGGAAACGCTACCCGGAAACTATGCCCGGCAAGAAGATACCGAAGGATTTTTGTTTGGAGAAAACCCAACAGATGTGGTATTTGAATACGGTCATAAGTTCGAAATCGACTTTATTAAAGGTCAAAAGACAGGTTTCTTTATAGACCAGAGAGAAAACAGAGAATTGCTGGCCAGTTATTCAAAAGGGAAAAAAGTACTGAACACATTTTGTTACTCGGGTGGGTTTTCAGTCTATGCATTGCAGGCTGGGGCAGCATATGTTGAATCACTCGACAGTTCAAAGAGAGCCATTGAACTGACAGAAAAAAACGTAGAACTGAACTTCCCCGGATGCAAAAACCACGAGGTAATTGTTGCTGATGCGGTTCAATACATAAGGGAAAGTGATGTTATCAGAGATGTAATCATACTGGATCCCCCGGCATTTGCCAAGCATACCAATGTAAGACACAATGCCGTGCAGGGTTATAAAAGACTCAATGCGGAAGCCATACGCAGAATTGCTCCCGGCGGAATCCTTTTTACCTTCAGTTGTTCGCAGGTAGTAAACATGTCGCTGTTTAAATCGACTATTATGGCCGCAGCTATAGAAGCCGGAAGACAAGCGAAAATTCTGCATCAGATGTCTCAACCGGCAGACCACCCTGTAAATGCATTTCATCCTGAAGGCGAATACCTCAAAGGACTTGTATTGTATATTGAATAGCACAATCAACCAAAAATAAAAGTCAACAAAGAAATCAACTTCACTTGTATACGTATCGCGACATCTGGAAGATATCCTACCCCATCATTATTGGGTTGGTAGCTCAAAATATCATGCTGGTTATCGACACGGCTTTCCTGGGGCGTGTTTCAGAAATAACCCTGGGAGCTGCTGCCATTGGTGGAGTCTTTTATCTGTGTTTGGTCATGCTGGGGACTGGGTTTGCCATTGGCGGGCAAATAATGATAGGAAGGAGAAACGGAGAAGCCAACTACGGAGCCATTGGCAAAGTGTTTGACCATACCCAGATTTTCCTTGCGTTGCTGGCCCTTTTTCTATGGATACTGCTCAATTTCGTGGCTCCGCCATTTTTGCGCTTCTTCATTAGTTCGCCGGCCATACTTCAGGAGAGTCTTATTTTTATCAATTACCGGAAATATGGCTTGCTCTTCGGTTTTTTGGTACTGGGGTTCAATTCATTATATATAGGCAACACCAGAACCAAAGTGCTTACATTAAGTACCTTCGTTATGGCCTTTATAAATATCGTACTTGATTACGTATTGATCTTTGGCCATTATGGCTTCCCCGAGATGGGGATTGCGGGAGCCGCCCTGGCTACCAATATAGCAGAACTCTTCACCTTTGTTTTTTACCTGTCATGGTCCTTTTTTCGAAAAGATCATCTGTTTTTCAGGCTTTTTCATTTCAGAAAACCAGACTGGGTATTGCTTAATTCGCTGCTGAAGCTGGCTGTACCTGTTATGTTTCAGTATTTTTTTTCCTTTGCAGCCTGGTTTGTATTTTTTCTTATCATAGAACAAATCGGAGAAACTGCTCTCGCTGCCTCTAATATAACAAGAAGTGTATACATGGTTTTGATGATTCCTGTGTGGGGTTTGAGTGCATCAGTAAATACGCTGGTAAGCAATACCATTGGCCGCGGACAAACAGAGCTGGTAATGCCCTTAATTTACAAAGTATTACTTATAGGAGTATTGATAAGTATTGTTTCGGTCCAGGTTATCATCTTTCTACCGGATCCCATTGCCGGTTTTTACACCGACAGTCAGCACCTCATCGATGCCACCACTCCACTGCTCAGGGTTATCAGCTTTGCCCTTGTTGCATTTGCTTTTGGTATGATCCTATTTAATGGACTTTCGGGCACAGGAAAAACCATGCTTGCACTCAAAATTGAAATCTTAGCCATTACCTTTTACCTGCTCACTACTCTAATCCTTGCTTTTTACCTCGATGCCCCGGCAAATGTAGTTTGGATGGTAGAAATCGTTTATTTTTCCGCAATGGGTTTGTTTGCCTTTATAGCCCTGAAGAGAAGCAACTGGCGAGAGCACATTGTGTAAAAGGGGCTAACATAATTCTGTCTTTAGCATGACTTTACTTTCTGATTAACAGCATAATAAATCATTGAAAATAGCAGTTTATATTAATCGGATCGCCCCCCAGGCCTTGCTGGAGACACCTTGCAAAACAGATACAAGCTGAATTTATAATTCTTAACAGGACCAGGGTGGAAATGCATTAATACAATTCTACTTTAATGTGAGGCAATTGCTGGCAAATCAAATCCTTATTCCCGATTTCAGAGGGTATGGTAAGCTGGCAAAGCTTTGGGAGTTTGTCAATACCATATACAGGCCGGGAAATAGGGTTTCCACCAAGATAAATTCCCTTCAGTGACGACTTTTTAGGTTCTTCAATAACAATTTCCTGTATCTGGTTCTGGGTGAGCCCCAGAAACTGAAGGCTTTTCATGGTGAAAATTCCCTGAGGAATAAAAGTAATGGAATTGCCTCCCAGGTAAAGTTCCCGTAGCTTTTCCATTTCATATAATGCAACAGGAAGAGATATAATTTTGTTGAACCTGAGATTGATATGTAATAATGATTTCAATTCACACAAAACTTCAGGGAAACTACTGAAACTATTTTCCGATAAATCAACATGTTTCAGGTTTTCAAGCAGTGCAAAACAATCAGGCAAAGAGTTTAATTTATTGCCCCTGACAATAATAGTTTCCAGGGATGTAAGGCAGCAGAAATCGTCTTCGATGTTTTCGAGCAGATTGTTGTGCAAATCTAATATTGTAAGCTCCCGAAGTTCTGAAAGTATGCCATCAAGCCTTGAAATCCTGTTCCAGCTTACATCCAACTCTCTCAGGGAATACAAGTTACCAACACAAAAGGGAACAGAAGAAAAGTTATTTTCTGCAATATAAAGCTTCTGGAGAAACCTGAGATTGATAAGTTCATTGGGCAATTGTTGCAGTTTATTCCAGTCCAGATTTAATTCACGCAAAGCGTATAATTCTCCCAGGGAAGCCGGGAGATGACAAATTCTGTTGTACTGCAGATCGAGTTTTTGCAGGTTCTGCAATTTAGCAGTTTCTATGGGCAAGGTACTTAAAGTATTCCATCCCAGGGAAAGGGTTCTGAGTTCGCGTAAGTTTTTTATATTTGACGGTACTTCCCCTATTTTGTTATCTCTCAAATCCAGGTGTTCCAGTGAAAACAGACGCAGAATTACTTTGGGAAAGTTCAGCAGCCTGTTCTGACAAACAGATAACTTTTTCAGTAGTCCCAATCCGGCCAGCTCCTCTGGCAGGCAAGACAATTTGTTTTTATTGAGAATTAATTCCTGTAAATTAACAAGCCTGCCTATTTCTGCAGGCAGTTCGGTCAGCCCCTGATCACTCAGGTCAAGTTTTATTACCAACGCAGGCTTCTCCAAGGCTTCCTGCAGGGAATAATTCATTGTATTCAACGTAATGACTTCTTTATGGTTTTTTTACTCATTTGTCAGGCGAATATACATTTTATTGACGATTCTGTCTCAATTATTATTGAAAGAAAAATCGCGAATCCATAGTATAAGTCATGTTAAATAATTGCTATCCGGGATTTGTTTTTTAATGGCTTGCTAAATCTGTATTTTTATGAGATCGTGAACAATAAATATGTAAAAAAATACGTAGGTTTGCAGGGTATTTTAAGGCCGGATACACTTTGCAGGCAACAGGCCTTTTCAGGTTAATTATATCGACACAATGAAATTGAAAAATTTTCTCTCTATATCTCTGATTACACTCAGTATTTTTTTAATCAAGACCACCCATCCGGGAAACCTCGATGTTACGGAAAACTTCTCCGACAGGAGCCTTGAGCATCCTCCGAACTATTCAACTCCCTGGGTAGACTCCGTTTTCAATTCCCTTACGCTGGAGCAGCGCATTGCGCAACTGCTGATGATAGAAGCCAGCAGCAATCAGAACAGAACTTATAATAACCGCATCGAACGACTTATCAAAGATTATAACATTGGAGGAATTGTATTCTTCAAAGGGGGTCCGGCATCCCAGTTGAATCTTACCAGTCACTGGCAGCGTATGGCTCAGACCCCCATGCTGCTGGCCATGGATGCTGAGTGGGGTTTATCCATGCGCCTGGACAGTACCACAACTTTCCCCCGCCAGGTAACCCTTGGGGCCATTACCAACGAACGGCTCATTTATGAACTCGGCTTGGAAATGGGACGCCAAAGCAAACGCATGGGGATGCATATCAACTTTTCTCCTGTTGTGGATGTTAATTCTAACCCGGCCAATCCTGTTATCAACTCCCGATCTTTTGGAGAATGCCGTTACAATGTCACCCGAAAAGGAATGGCTTTGATGTTTGGCATGCAGGATGCTGGTATCATTGCCACGGCAAAGCACTTCCCCGGTCACGGCGATACCGATGTGGACTCCCACCATGCCCTCCCGGTTATCAATCAGCCTTACGCCGAGCTCGATTCAATTCATCTTTTCCCTTTCCGGCATTTAATTGATAAAGGCCTTAAGTCAGTTATGGTGGCCCACCTCAATGTACCATCCCTGGATCTGACAGAAAAATTACCATCAAGTCTTTCACGAGAAATTGTTACTGAATTGCTTCAGGTAGAAATGGGCTTTAAAGGGCTCGTTATAACCGATGCACTGAATATGAAGGGCGTTACCGACTCTCATAAGTCCGGAGAACTGGAAGTGGCAGCATTGCTTGCAGGAAATGATATTTTGCTCATGCCCAATAATGTACCCCATGCTATCAATGCCATCAAAAAGGCCATAAAAGATGGTGAACTGGACGAAGAACTGGTAAACCTCAAAGCCCGGAAAGTACTTTATTTTAAAGAGCAAGCCGGACTCAACAGGATAAGAACCCTTGCGCTCAAAAACCTGCACGACGATTTGAATGCTCCAAGGGTGCATAACCTCAACAAGAGACTTGCAGAGGCATCCATTACGGTGATAAAAAACGATGAGGATCTGATTCCCCTCAAGAGACTCGACACCCTCAACATTGCAGCCCTCACCATCGGTTCATCGGCCGAGAATCCTTTCCAGGCTATGTTGGCCCATTACGCTCCTGTTTCCACATATGGAATTGCCAAAAACCATAATGCACGACAGGCAACTGCCCTGATCGAAGAACTAGCCAAATACAACCTGGTGATAGTCTCCATCCAAAACAACAGCATGTTTCCCGGGCGAAATTATGGCATCAACCAGCAAACCATCGACCTGGTAAATGGACTGTCGGAGAAAAACAACATCATTCTCAATGTATTTGCCAATCCTTACAGCCTGGGTGCTTTTGGTGATGGACTAATGAATGCCCGCTCTATAATGGTTTCCTACCAGGATGGCAGAGACTTTGAAGAGGCCTCAGCACAGGTCATTTTCGGCGCCATTGCTGCCCGCGGCAGACTTCCTGTTTCGGTTTTGCCTTATTTTTCTATATACACCGGTATTCATACTCCGGGAAGAATAAGAGTCAAATATGGAGATTCGGAACTCTCCGGAATCAATATGTTTATGCTCAGCAGGATTGACAGCATTGTTATGGCGGGTATTAAAGCAAAAGCGTTTCCGGGATGCCAGGTGGCTGTAATAAAAGACGGGGTAATGATTCATAACCAGTCATACGGACATCACACCTATGATAACCCCTCTGCGCGTGTTCGCAATTCGGATATCTATGACCTGGCTTCGCTGACCAAGATTGTAGGCACCACCAGTGCCATCATGCGCCTGGTTGACGAAGGTCGCATCGACATCAACAAACCCATTAGCCATTACCTCCCGTCACTCAACGGTTCCAACAAGGAAAAACTCGTTATCAGGGAAATACTTGCTCACCAGGCCCGATTCCGTTCATGGATTCCGTTTTACCTCAACACCCTGGAAGAAGGAAGACCCGGCAAACAAATATACAGCAACATTCCCTCACCCGACTTTCCCGTTAAGGTAGCTGAAGGGCTTTACATCAACAAAACTTACCGGGATTCCATCTTTCATGCCATCAGCAACTCGGATCTCCTAAACCGGAAAAGGTACATTTATTCTGACCTGGGGTTTATTCTTTTTGCTGAAATGATTGAACAGGTTACTGGCGAACCTTTTGACCAATATCTTGACAAAACATTTTTCAAACCTCTGGGATTTCAGACCATGGGATTTAACCCGCTGAACCGGTTTGAAAAAAGCAGGATAGTTCCCACCGAAAATGATACAATATTCCGCAGACAACTTATTCACGGTTATGTTCACGATCCCGGAGCAGCCATGCTGGGTGGTATTGCCGGGCATGCAGGGTTGTTTTCCAATGCTGCAGAACTGGCAGTATTTATGCAAATGCTGCTGCAGGAAGGGAGTTATGGAGGACTCAATTTTATTTCACCCGAAACCATCAGAGAATTTACCACAACACAATACGCCGGTAATCAGAACCGCAGGGCTTTGGGATTTGACAAACCCACCATCAGGCCTGACAATAACAACCCTGCATGTGAAAGTGCCTCAGTAATGAGCTATGGCCACACCGGATTTACAGGTATATACGCATGGGTAGACCCTGCCGAAAACCTGGTGTTCGTCTTTCTCTCCAACCGCGTATACCCTTCCGCATCCAACCGCAAAATCTCCGAAATGAATATACGCACAAAAATACATCAGTCCATCTACGATGCCATTTATTTCGAAAGGTTTATGCTTAATAACAGGCTTCCCTGACACGTATCATTGATATTCAAAGCATTTACCCCGCAAAGCGGCAATTGTATTGCCGCTTTGAACATCATTGAATTTGTAATTCATTAATATTAAGCCGTAGCATTTGTGTTGGGTTTTTCTTTTGTGCTGAATGACTAATTCAACTGGTGTCAAGCGGAATTAACTTCCGTTGAGCTCCCTTCGGTCGGTTGCAAATTCTGATTAACACCTATGTAACCATTGGATTATCAAAGGGTTTTATGTGTAGCTGTTAACCCAAAAAACAACATTTTTTTCGTAGAGGGAATTCCGCTTAGTGACATCCGGAATTTCCTGTCAGGAATATCAATTTTCTGTTCTCGTCTCTCGCCTCTAAAGGCCTGTTTCTATCATGTTCTCTGCTATTGCGCTGCAAACACCTTTAATACCTGGACGACCATTCTGCTGCAGCGCCTTATATGATTATACGCTGATACCCGGGGTGCCGTTCCAAAGCCTGACGGCTTTCTCACTTTGCCCCGGGCTCTGATGTCAGAGCCTTTCAGGCTCATGGGTATCAAAAAAGGGTTAACTCGTGGGAGGTTCCATTTCTGTTGGTGGGTGCCTCATAAAGGCTGAAAGCCTTAAATAACCTGGCCCGGGGCAATGCCCCGGGTAAACGGGTAGGATTTATTGGGCGCTGCGCAGAAATGGTATTTGTTGGTATCAGGTTGATGACAGCGCGATGTTAGCTACGGTTATGTGTTGTAAAATCCCCGGCAAGCCGTATTTAACTTCATTGAGCTCACTCCGGTCGGTTGTAATTCCGCTTCGCGGGGGTAGTTTCGTATTTTAGTCAGGGCATGAACTGTAGTCATACCCTGACCCCCTTCGATCAATGCTGGTGGGGTATGACTCCAAATCATACCCTCACCAAAAATGACTAACTCAAATGTGTGGCGAGCGGAATTGCAAATTCTGCTCAACGCATGTCCCTAAGTCATACCCTAACTTCTCAAACCAAACAAAAAAAGCCCGGCAATTCAATAATTACCGGGCTTTTGATTAATAA
>SLPR01000229.1 GCA_007131895.1 Bacteroidales bacterium
AGCAAAAGGCCCGGATATCCGGGCCTTTTGCTGTTTTGTTTTGAAGCAGAAATCAAGAACTGCTACCTGAGCATTCCCTCTACTCTTTCGAGTTTTCCATCCACCTCTGCAGGTTCCAGCCCCATAATTTTGGTAATAAGAGGATAAAGATCCACCACTTCAATAAATGAGTGTTTGTGTCCTTTCCTGAAAGAAGGGCCCATAGCGTAAAATATGGTATGCATATCCTTTTTGGCATTGTCCCATCCGTGAGCTCCACCAGTGTAGAAATGTGAACGTGGCTTTCCCCATCCAATACTCCAGGTACTGTCCGCAAGAATTATAATTTCTTCAATCCGCGGGTTTGTACCATAATTGAGTCTTGCAGGCACATCTTCTTTTTTCCAGACACTTACGTTTTCAATGGTTTGAAGGATATTCCATACAGAATCCATCATTCCTTCTTTCGGTGTTACGTGCAAAATAGGATTGCCCCCATGGCTGCGCTCATACCAATCGCGGGGTGTAAAAGAGGCGATATTCACATACCTGTCCGGACTTACCTCTGTCATGCCATGGTCAGAAGTTACGATAAAATTGATTTTATCGTAAATAGGTAATTCTTTAAGCATGCCGATAAAGTTTCCTAACAGGGAATCAAGTTCCATGACAAGTGCATCAATTTCGGGACTGTCAGGTCCTGTGCGATGTCCCTGGCTGTCAGGCTCCTGAAAATAAAATGTAACAAGTCTTGGCCTTGCCTCTTCTTCCAGTTGCAACCAGCTGATTACGGTATCCATCCGGTTGGTAAAAGGAACATTGTTATCATACCTTTTCCAGTAGGTTGGCTGAATACCCTGAACAGGTGCTTCGGAACCCACCCAGAAAAAAGATGCTGTTGTAACATTTTGCTTTTCGGCAGTAACCCATATGGGTTCACCTAAGTAAAAAACGCTATTTTCTACAGATTCCCTGTCACCCAATCTAAATGTTCCATGCACCGGGCATGTAAAATTATTATCAACTATTCCATGATTATCAGGATACAATCCGGTGGCCATGCTGTAGTGGTTGGGAAAAGTTTTGGAGGGAAAAGCTGGTTTTACATATTCAGCAATCACCCCATTAGAGGCAATATAATCCAGCCAGGGTGTTTCTACCCTGGAGGCATAGTCCCACCTGAACCCATCCATAGACAACATTACCACATATTGCTCTTGAGCTGGTATTCTTCCTTCACTTCCGCAGGAAGAAAACACAAACCCAAACAATACTAATACAATCAAAATTACTCTATACATAGTGTTGGTTTTTATTAAATAAAACATTATTTACTGAGAAACTGCAAATATAGTTTTTCCTATTGTAAGTCATATTACTTTTCTGTTATGATATATAGTGGAATCAACAATTTTGTACGATAGTATGGGAGAATGGCCTAATAGGCCCCGTCACCACCAGCAATTCAGTTCGGAGGCGATCCCGAGTCGCCACCGGATGAGCGAAAAAAAGTAGCCGGGAAAAATGGCCAAAGTCATCAGTCTATGATTTACAAAGCAAACAAATCAGCCGTTGAATCCAATAAATATTCTCACAAAAATTCTGAACATTCAAAATAAAAATATATTTTTGTTGCATGGGAAACATTAAATCGAATAATTGACATGTATCTAAGAAAAGTTATCTTTTTGACTTCTATTGTTCTGATTACCCACCTTGCTATCATCGGGAATGAATCTATTGGTGTTTTGGAATCGAAAATTAAAAACGCACGGGTAGATACTGTAAAAATTGAGCTGCTCCTTCAGATGGGAGATTACTTTGAATACACAGACTACGACTCAGCACTTCATTATTACATGCAAGCCCTGGAAAGAAGCCGAAACCCGGGTAATATTTCCAATAAAAAGCACAAGGAAAAGCTGCGATTGTTAGAAATCAAATCGCTTAGGTACATTATTCACCTAAACAATACATGGGGCAAATACCTGGAAGGTATTGACAATAGCATGAAAGTGCTGGAGATGCTTACAGAACTCAAACAATACAGGGAAAAAATAAGGATCAAACTCGGCATTGGGAGCAATTACTACTACCTTGGCGATCTTACGGCTGCAGCAGGATATTTTGTTAAAGCGCTAGAAATCGCTGAAGAGCATAACTATCCTGAAAATATCGCTTCATTAAACACCAATCTGGCCACTATACACTACGTAAGAGGCAGCTATCTGAAAAGTCTCGATTATTACCAGACGGCATTAGGCTATTTCAGGAAATTTGAAAATTTCAGAGACGAAGGCCTGGCCTATCTTGGAATAGGGAATATTTATAATTCAATGGGGAACTTTTCTAAAGCAAAAGAAAACTACCTTATTGCCCTTGATCTAATGGATGAACTGGAGGACCACATAAGTATTGCATCCATTAACCTTAGCCTGGGAGCACTCTACTATCAGCACAATGATTCCAAAAATGCAGATAAGTATTACCAGAAAGCACTTCATCATGCAGGTACTGCCAACGACATGAGAATACAGGGACAAGCACTGCTTAATCTCGGCATTCTATATGCAAAAGAAGGTAATAGCCCTAAAGCCATGGAACATTATGAGAAAGCACTGGCTATTTCACAGCAGGCAGGACACAAACACACTGAAGCATCTGTGCTCAGAAATAAAGCTATCAGCTTAATGAGGATGAGAAATTTCAACCAGGCAATTCAGTTAGCACAAGAGAGTTTGCAGCTTGCCAAAGAAGTAGAATCGCTGGAAGATCAGGCACAATCGCTCAAAGTTTTATCCAATATCAGCGAAGGACAGGGCCGGTATGCAAATGCATTAAACTATTTTCAGGAGTACAAGCAATACAGTGATTCATTGCTAAACATTGAAAATCAGAGACAAGTTAATGAAATGGATGCTTATTTTCAATCAGAGCAAAAACAACAGATGATTGATCTGCAAAGCCTGGAAATTGAAAAAAACAAAATTGAACTGAAAAGAAAGAATCAAATGGTGAATACAATTTTTATTGTACTTGCCTTTGTTATCATTTTAACCATTGCTACCCTGGTACACTTCAATCAGAAGAAAATCACCAATATGGAAATTGCCAGGCAAAAGACAAACATTTCTGATAACATAGAAATGATAACAAAACAGGAAGAACAGCTGGAGGAGGCAAACAGAAATATTGGCCAGCTGGAAAATGAAAAAACAGTGTATTTGCAACAATCGGCTCAAACTTTACATCTGGCCGAAATTATCTCTGAAAAGAATAATAAGTGTCCCGATGAATTAATGCAAATATTTACCAATAAATACTTTGAAGTTCATTTAGGAGTAAAACCGAAATTATCCGACATATGTACGGTAAGACAATCCGGTAATCATACAATTATCTTGATTGCCGATACCCATCTTCTTCCGGTAGATAAAAAACTACTGAATATTGCGATCGGTTCATTTGTTGACAATCATTTGAAGATTGACTTTATAAAAAAACCGGTTGAATATCTTATCCAACTCAAGGAATATTTGCGTTCTATCACATCAAGTATTACTACAGGTGAAGATGGTATCAACCTGAAATTTGCCATATTGCATCTCAATAAAAGAGATTACAAAGTAAGATTCACTTCTGATGCTGCTATTCTCGGGCTTGCCATAGCCCGTAATCCCGGTAGTATATTCAGACCTATGTTTGATTATCAGGAATTGCAGATGATAGATCCGACTTCCCGGATTTTTGACAATCCCGGTATAACCTCTTCTTTTTCAGGTATTTATGAGTTTAAACTGAAACCTTCAGACCGTCTTTACCTAATCAATCCGGAAAATCAGCTATCAACAGGAGAAGAAGCTGAAACCCATATAAAGCTGCACCACGAAGTTGTTCGTTTCATTGATAGCCACCAAAATGTGGAAATCAGCCTTCAGGGAGAGTATATAGAAAAGAATTTGAAAAAGCAGGTAGGCAAAAATGGGAAAATCAGTTGTTTAGCTGTGAGAGGAATAGAACTTTAATATCCCAGCCTTCTAAGGTTTTCGGTTTTCCTGGCATTGTCTGAGAATCCAAAAAGAATTCTCAAATTCCACGCATTACCCTGTAAAGAGGAACCACCGGTGCTATTATGATTCATCAGAAAATATCCCGCTTTTAAGCTTAAACGACTGCGATTGTGAAAATTGTATGTTATTACTGGCCCAAGTTGCAGGGCCGCAGCAGCAAAGGTTTCTCTTACCGGGTCCTGTCGTTTCTCCACAATATCAATCAAATCGTATCCACCTGAAACGTAAAACCCAGTCTCATAGCGACCCGTTTTCAAAAACATCCGGGTAATTTCTATTCCTAAAAAGCCCCCCTGATAGTTTCTCGTTTCAACAATACTATCCCTGGCAACAAGCTCAAAGGGTTTTTGGGTTTGTCCAAAACGCATGGAGAAAACCAAATCGTAAAAAGTATTTCGGGTTTTTATACATATCTCACGTAAACGAAGTCCCAATGTAGCCAGATTAGATGCCATATTCACGTAGAGAGGGTAGAATTCAAGCCGTACTATAATCGAGATCGTTAGAGAATCATCCATAT
>SLPR01000326.1 GCA_007131895.1 Bacteroidales bacterium
CCTTCGATGGGGTTGTTATCGGTATAAGAATAGTTGATTACATAGTTGGCATTTCCTGCACCATTGATATACGTAAGGGTTTCCCAGCTGTTGCCGTCGATGCTGCGTTCTATGGTGAAAAAGTCATTGTTAATTTCGGCGGCAGTAGACCAATCCACAACGATTTCACTTAATTTTTGTATTACTGTAAATGATAAAAGTTCTATTGGAAATGGGTCTATTGGTAATACGTTTGCTGCATTTTTCCATTCTTCAGGATTTTTTTGAATATATATTGAGCCATTATCACCAGTATCAATAATACCATTACCATAAACACCTCCATATATAGCAGCCACGCCTTCAATTTCTAAAGTAGGTCTATTTTCACCCTCCCCATTAAATCCGATAAAATTAATATCCCCATTAACTATAAACGTAGCCCCTTCATTTACAATTATTTTAAAGTTATTATGTCTAACTTCAATGTCAGTATTTATAGTTAATGTATATGGTCTATTAATCGTTATTGTTGTATTATTTGCATTAGTTTGTAACGGTACTTCACTATTATATGTGTAATCATCAATAATTACAGTATTTAAATTCAATGGATTAGTGATTTGTCCAACTGCTGAAAATATTGCAATCATCGAAACCAGTAAGAATGTTGTGTAAATTTTAATCATCGCTTTCATATCTGTAGGTATTTGCGTTTAAATCTGTGTGTTATCTTGTTGTAATCTTCTGATTTTTTTACTTGTTGAGATACCGTATATAATCTCTGATTTATTGTCGGTTCTATTACTTAAGCAAATGTACGTATTTTTACCTATAATACAACAGGTATTCAACATTAATTCTTGTATGTTCAAAGACTTGTATTCAAACCCCTTGATTGACCGCATTTACAGAGGCCAAAAAGTTATTAACACCAAAAAAAGAATTAATTTTGCAGTGTTGTCATAACTCCATTTAGGCAACGAAACCTGCAAACTGACTATGATATATCCCCAAAATTTTGAACAAAAGACCGGATTTGACCAGATCCGGAAAATGGTCCATGAACAATGTCTGAGTACCCTGGGGCAGCACTACGCCGCAAAGATGAGGTTCTCTGCCAGCTATGATCTGGTAAAGACAATGCTTGAGCAAACCGAAGAATTCCGGCAGATACTAATGACAGGCGAAAACTTCCCGGCATCCAATTATTATGACCCATTTGATGTATTTGAGCGTATCAAACTGGAAGGTACTTTTGCTGAAGCTGATGAGTTGGGCGAAATCCGTGCTTCGCTGGTAACCATCAGTGACATCATCTCATTCCTCCAGTCCCGTAAAAGTGAAGACAAGCCAAAGTACCCGGTTTTGCAAAATCTGGGCGGGCATATTTACATAGAACCTTCTGTGCTGAAAGAGCTTAACCGGGTAATCGATGAAAAAAATCAGGTAAGGAGCAATGCTTCTGCTGCCCTTTCGGAGATTCGCCGCAACAAGATACAACTGGAATCGCAAGTGGGAAAGCGCATCAACAGCATCCTGCACCAGGCAAAGAAAGAGGGTTGGGTAGCTTCGGATGCGGAACTTGCTTTTCGCAACAGCCGCCAGGTATTGCCTGTACCGGCTGCTTATAAAAGGAAAATACGAGGTTTTGTTCACGATCAGTCCTCTACCGGCCAGACCGTTTACATCGAACCTGAAGAGATATTTGAAATCAACAATGAGCTGCGGCAACTGGAACTTGATGAGCGGAGAGAAATTGTGAAAATCCTCAGGGAGCTGGCCGATGTTATCCGCCCCTTCCTTCCCCAGCTCAGAGAGGCTTACTTCTTTCTGGGCAAAATGGATTTCATCCGTTCGAAAGCAAAAATTGCCCTGCAGATGGATGCCCAAAAACCCAGGATTGACAACAAAACCCAAATCAACTGGATCAAAGCCAAACATCCCCTGCTCTGGCTTTCTTACAAACAACAGAAAAAACATGTTGAGCCGCTGAGTCTTGAATTAAAAGATCAGAACAGAATTATCGTCATTTCCGGGCCCAATGCCGGTGGCAAATCGGTATGCATGAAAACGGCAGGATTGGTGCAATACATGATACAGTGCGGAATGCTGGTTCCCATGGAAGATTATTCTGAAGCGGGCATATTCAGAAAGATTTTCATTGATATAGGAGATGAGCAATCCCTGGAGAACGATTTGAGCACCTACAGCTCGCACCTGGCCAACATGCAGCATTTTATAAAAAACGTAGATGAGCATACACTTTTCCTGATTGATGAGTTTGGCGCCGGCACCGAGCCGCGGCTGGGAGGAGCCATCGCCGAATCCATCCTGGAAGAGCTTGCAGACCAAAAAGCTTTTGGTATTGTAACTACCCACTATGCCAATCTGAAAATACTGGCAGGAAAAAGAGAAGGGATCATAAACGGCTCCATGCTCTTTGACACGCAGAATATGCGCCCCCTTTACAGGCTAAAAACGGGCAACCCGGGCAGCAGCTTTGCTTTCGAGATTGCAAAGACCATGGGCTTGCCCCTTGCCTTGCTGCAAAAGGCAGAAAAAATTGCCGGAGAGGAACATATTGATTTCGACAGGCAACTGCAGGATCTGGAGCTGAAAAAGCTGGAACTGGATGAAAAAGAAAAACAGCTCAAATCAGGAGATGCATTTTTATCGGAGATGATAGAGAAATATGAGAAGCTAAACGGTGATCTCAACCAGCAAAAAAGCCATATCATCACAGAAGCCAAAAGGGAAGCGAAAAAAATTCTTGCCGAAAGCAACCGGATGATTGAAAAAACCATCAGAGAGATACGGGAAGCATCAGCGGACAAAGAAAAGACAAAACAACTCAGGGCAGGGCTTGAGGAATATGCGCATTTGCAAGAGCCTGACGAGACGGGGGCTCCTTTGGAAAGCAAATCCAGGAAAAAGGAAAAAAACAAGAAAAAACCCCAGCCTGACGAGCCACGGATTATTCCGGGTCCGCTGGCTATGGGAGATCACGTAAGGATAATCGGGCAGCAAAGCATTGGAGAAATCATCGAATTGGGGGATAAGTATGCAATGGTAGCCTATGGAAGTATCATGATGAAGTCGCCATTGAAAAAACTGGAGAAGCTTTCAAAAGCGTCCTCAAACACCAGGCAAAGCGTAAAGGTAAAATACGACTTTGACATCAATGAAAAGGCCTCTGAGTTCAGTCCCCATCTCGACATCCGGGGCAACCGGGCAGATGCTGCTTTGACCAAAGCCCGACGGTTTGTGGATGATGCCATTTTGCTGGGGGTAAGACAGCTAAAGATTGTGCATGGCACAGGAGATGGGATATTGCGTGAAGCCCTGAGAGATTACCTGAGAACTCTCAGCGAGGTAAAACGGGCCAGGGACGACCACCCTGACAGAGGCGGAGCAGGCTCCACCCTGATCGAACTAAGGTGAAACCTGCCCCTGCTGTATTCTATTCTGTTAAGTTATTTGTGCTTGTAACAAAACGCTAATTGCTGTGTTGGGCTTGTCTTCAAAACAGTTACTTCGACAAGCTCAGTACAGGCTATTTACGAAAAGTAAACTCCTGTATTTCAGCCATCGCCCGCCTTGCACTTGACGTTTTCTTATCAATCACATGTAAGAAATGATGAGTTTTCTTGCTGATACTATTTATATTACTTAATTGAGCCCTCAAAATTCTTGATGAACTCATCCAGATTGGGATTGGTCAGATAGTGATCCTCACTGAAAAATACCAATACGGGTTCAAATTGCTTAGGCTCTCTGTAGCCGGGGATGGCAGTAATCAGGTTGAGTTCTTCATCAAAAAAGGCTACGGAAGGATAACTCATTCTGCCCTGGAGCAAAGCCCTGGCAAAATTGTGTGAAGAGCGTCTCTGTCCGGGGTTTTCATTCACATATTCCTGCCCTCTGAAAACAATGGGTTCGTCCTGCTCTGCATTGAGCTTTACGGCATAGTAGTTTTCATTGATGTATTCGGCGATCTGAGGATGGGAAAATGTATTGGCATCCATGCGCTTGCACCAGCCACACCAGTCAGTATAGATATCAACGAAAATCTTTTTAGGATTTTCGGCGGCCAGTTGCTGCATCTCTTCTATGGTAACCCAGTTAATTTTAGCCGTTTCTTTATTATCCTGTCCGGCATGCAGGTTTAGGTTCACAGTCATTATTATAGCCAGAAAAAACAATGCGGATTTAATCATGATAATTGTATTTAGTATGAATAATAGTATTCTTTGTAATTCTGCAAAAGATTATCAATAAACGTTCCAATATGCAAAACAGGTTTTGAAGTATGACAAATTGATCATTCCTGACTTATGACAGGCACGAAAATCAACCTGGCGCACTGCCTGCTCATACCTTTTGCAAAACCGGGATCTTCCGGATTGCCTGTTTGTTTACTGAGGATGAATTCAAATAGTTTAATATCAATAAATGTATGAGGCAAAAATAGTGCTAAATCATTAAACCCGACTTGTAAACAACAAAAATTAAAAATTGTTGGCACTCAAAACGGATGCCTGCAATA
>SLPR01000561.1 GCA_007131895.1 Bacteroidales bacterium
GCTGAAAATGTTATGGATGACACCAGGCTGGAGTTGACAAAGCTGAGTCCTTCCTGCTGGCCTTATCTGACAAGGAAGGGGCGATATATTTCTATACCGTTAACGTAAACAAGATTTTCGTCAAAGTTTCCTCCTCTTACAGAATACTGGGAGGATAGTTCGCTGGTGGAGCTTACTCCGGGCATGGTCTTCAGCAGGTTTTCCACTCCGCTCCCCGGGCCGGGTATCAGAGTGGTCAGGCGTGGGTCAATTTTAATATACTGGCTGGAAATAATCTGTTTGTCAATAATCTCTACATCTGGCAGGGTTGTGCTTAATGGAGTCAGGTAGACATTCATGTTTCTTTTTTCACCTGCACCCAGCTCTACCTCAAAGCGTCGCTGTTCGTATCCAAGGTAGGCGAATATCACGGTGTGTTTTACCCCTGGGGCAACCCGCAAGGAGAAAAAACCATCGGAACGGGTAGTGGTGCCCATGGTAGTGCCTTGTATGGCAACATTTACAAATTCCAGTGGCAACTCATTATTGTCTTTTACAAACCCTTCAATAATAGTGTTTTGTGAATATAGTCCGAAGGATAATAATCCAGAGAGCAGGAAAAGAAAAATAGTAAAAGATTGCTTCACAATATGGATGAAATATTTGAAGGTTTGGTCAAAAAAAATTGCGCACAAAAATAGCAAATTTAAAGCTAACTATGCTACAATTATCAATTTGCACAGTGATCGTTTTAATAACTTAAAAACTTTTCAAATATTGTTTGTGGGAATAAATCAGTCACTTCTTTTGAAGCGGCCATCTCTCCAAGCCTGAATAAACTGACCCCAGGCGAAGGGATCAAAGATACGTAAGGGTGGACGCTGTCCTGCGTAGTAGAGCCTTTCTCCATGCTGGTTAGTCATGTGGCGAAAATTGGAATACCCATCCAGAGGCATCTTCTCGAATCGTTCGCGCATTTCGGCCCGTTCCAGGTTTCTCATGGCCCTGTCAAGATCGTCATCGGGTATTTCGGTGTTGAGAAAAGCGTATCTGAACTGCTCCCTTGTAGGCCAGGGATAGATAACTGTTTCAGGCAGATGGATGGTGTCTCTGGTCATTAATTGTATGGTAGAATAGCGGGAAGAAGTAAGGGTGTCGGACACAACATAAAGTACCTCCTTGAAGCCAATGGAACTAAACTGAAGGGTGTCCCGTTCTCGCACTGTTATGGAAAAGAACCCGTGAAAATCGGATATGGTTCCTCTGCGCGTATTTTTTACCCTGATAGTGGTATATGGCACCGCTTTCAGGCTGTCTCCTGTCATGACAAGTCCGCTGAATTGAATAACATTGCGGGCCTGAGGCTGTTCAGAACCTGATAACCGGCTGAATATTAACACCCCGGAAAACAGAAACAAAATGTACAGTGTATACTTAAAATAACTTTGCATGGCAGAGATGTGCGTTGATATGTGGTGTGGTGTTTTTCGTTTGGACTTTGTTGAAAATTATGAGCAATTTCAGGTGTAGGGTATAATTGTAAGCGAAACCCTAAAAATACATATAAACATTACAAAACCATAATCATGGTAAACAAGTATCAGGGCTTTTGTAATTAATTAACAGCCCCATCTGCCTTATTGCTTCCAAACAAAAAAAGCTGCAAACCTGAGGTAAGCAGCTTCAATTATAAGTTTGCCAATTCATTAGGCTTTTAAATGTCCTTTTGCTTCTGCATTCTTCAATGCTGCTTTTATACCAATCCTGTTGATAATGCGAATCGCTTTGGAAGAAACCTTTAAGGTAACCCAACGATCCTCTTCAGGAATGAAAAATCTCTTTACCTGAAGGTTAGGCAAAAATCTTCTTTTGGTTTTAATATTTGAGTGGGATACACGATGACCTGTAATAGGTTTTTTTCCGGTAATTTGACAAATTCGTGACATCTTTTGAAAATATTTTAGATTTTAAATACGAAACTACAATGCTATTTTTTAGGGAGTGCAAAGTACGGCAAAATTTTTTTTATTGACAAATGTTTTTTTGTTTTTTCTTGATGTGATGTCGGAAACCATCCGATAATAATTGTTAGGTTTGCCTGCTGAATGCGAATTATTTTTTATCGAACAAAAGTATGGAAAAAATCAATAACTATTTGGAAGGACTGTTAGAGCAAATGGGGCTGTCTGATCCGGTGGCGATGCCACTAAAAGCATTTGTATTTATTCTTATGCTTATTTTGCTGAGTGTTCTTGCCAACTGGATTGCCAAACAGTTTATTCTGGTTATAGTAAGACGACTGGTTAGCAAAAGCAAAACCAAGTGGGATGATGTGATGCTGGAGAAAAAGGTCTTTCACCGGTTGTCGCACCTTGCCCCCGTAATGGTGATTTACTGGGTTGGGCCTGCATTTATGGCAGAATTTCCCCGCATGGTTTCTTATACTTATCTGGCCAGCGATCTGTACATCATATTTATGATACTTATTGTTTTTTATGCTTTGCTGGATTCGATAGGTGCCATCTATGATTCCTACGAAGTTGCCAAAACCAAGCCAATAAAAAGCTACCTGCAGATAACAAAGCTTATTGCAGGACTTGTTGCAGCCATTTTTGCCCTGTCTATTATTCTCGACCGTTCTCCTCTCTATTTCTTTACCGGTCTGGGTGCTGTCACGGCTATTTTGCTGCTGGTTTTCAAGGATACCATATTGGGATTTGTGGCCGGGGTGCAGGTTACTACCAATAATCTCGTACAGATTGGCGACTGGATTGAGATGCCCAGGTATGGCGCCGATGGCGACGTTTTTGAGATTGGTTTGCATACAGTGATGATTCGCAATTTTGACAGAACGATTACTTCTATTCCAACTTACGCATTGGTTTCAGAGTCTTTTAAAAACTGGAGAGGGATGGTGCAGACAGGGGGGAGGAGGATTATGCGCGATGTGTACATCGATATCAATACCGTAAAATTTTGTGATGAGAAGATGCTGGATAAATTTGAATCGGTATACCTGCTCAAAGATTACATAAGCCAGAAGAAGAAGGAAATTGAAGAATACAACCGTAAGAACGATTTTGAGACCGGCATTCCGGCCAATGGTCGCAGAATGACAAATATTGGTACTTTCAGAGCCTACATTACAAGATACCTGCAAAAGCATCCTAAAATTCACCCTGAACTTATATGTATGGTAAGGCAAATGCCTCCGGGTGAAAAAGGGGTGGCATTGCAGATTTATGCTTTCACCAACGATATTAACTGGATCAACTATGAAGGAATCCAGGCCGATATTTTCGACCATATTCTTTCGGTAATCTCCTTTTTTGAGTTGAAGGTATTCCAGTTTCCAGCTGAATTGAATGTGAAAATTGAAGGAGGGCCGTCGCAGAAATCACCTGACCCGGCTATCGGAAATTAGTGTTTCCTTCTCTGCTTCACGTTTTCTGATTTTGATTTTACGGTTACTCCCTGTTTTTTTTCAGGTTGCAAAATAGCAGGTTTATTTTTACTTTTATAGAAGAATTAGTAAGTGCGTTATTTTGTTAACATGTTTACTGATAGCATTAAGACCCTAATAGTTGAGCAATTATTATCAAATACTTGGAGTGTCGCATTTTGCCAGTTCTGGCGATTTGCGCAAGGCCTTCAGGGAAAAAGCAAAGTGCTTTCATCCTGATGTAAATCATAGTGTCTCTGCGGCAAGAGAGTTCAAAAGAGTTAATGAAGCTTACCAGGTACTCAAGGATTCGGAAAAACGACGGATATATGACATGCGGTTGCACAATGGTTATCCCTCCCAAAAGGTTTATTACAGGCCTGGTAAAGTAAAATACAGAGCCAGGGGAGACAGATATGCTCATTATGACACACGTGAGCAGGTTGATACATACAGTGAACTGTTTGAAAAATATTTTGATATAGTTCTTTTTATCACCCTGCTTTTTGTGGGTTGCTTTGGCCTTTTTTACGGACTGTATCGTCTGCTCGTAAACCCATCCGAAGATCTTAATCCTTATCCGGGCATTGTAATGGGGGTTTTATTTACGGGGCTGATAATTTTCTTCTGGCGCACCAAAGACAAATTTTTCAAGGGATAACTTATTCGGCTCTATTCCATATTTCCCATGCTTTTTCTGCTTGCTGTTCAAGCATAAACAGCCCATTGATAACTTTACATCCGCGAACTTTTGCTTTCTTCAGAAATGCAGTTTCAGCTGGATTGTAAATCAAATCAAAAAAAGTATGGGTATTCTCTGCCGTATCATAGGGAAGGGGAGGGTATTCATCGATGTTGGGATACATCCCAAGTGGTGTAGTATTGATGATAAGCTCAAAATGGGAAATGGTGCTTTTGTTTAACTCCTCCCAGGAGACAGTATTTTTTTTTACGGGTTTTCTGGAAACAAAAGTTATTTGGCAGCCATGTTTTTTAAGCACCCATTCTGCGGCTTTGGAAGCTCCCCCGGTGCCAAGGATCAAGGAATTGGCCGGCAGCTTTACGTTATTGTGCAGGAGGCTTTGCTCAAATCCATGTATATCAGTGTTGTATCCTTTGGTATAAATTTCAGAGCCATGACGAAAAATTTTTATTGTGTTAACAGCTCCTGCTTCTCTGGCAGAATTGCTTAATTCATCCAGGAAAGGGATAATGGTCTCTTTATGCGGGATGGTAACGTTCAGGCCCACAAGGTTGGGGTTTAGCTGTATCAATTCGGGGAATGAAGAAATCTTCTCTAAAGGAAAGGGGTTATACCTGCAATTCGTGATGTTTTCCTTCTCAAATTTCCGGGCAAAATAGCCTGCAGAAAAGGAGTGAGAAAGGGGAAACCCGATAAGTCCAAAAAGTTTTTCCATTACAACGGAGCTTAAACGTTTTTCTTGTTTTTCAGTTGGTGGGCCGTAAACACATCAAAGAGAAATATCAGCAGAAATCCCAGAAGTGCAAATATAATCACGGAGAACAGATGATTGGGCTCTCCGGTAATTTCGGTATACGAACCAGGAGAAACACTCCTTTCAATCAACGGGACTTTCTCTCCGGCAGAATTTATTCCGTAGGATAGTACCTCTTTCCACGGCCAGAGCTTGTTGAGTGAACCAACCATAAAGCCTGTGAGCAGTGCCATGGTAGCATTGGGAAACTTTCGGAAAAACCACGAAATAATATTGGAAAATGTGATGAGGCCCACTATACATCCTGCGGCAAATATCATGATGACATCCATTTTGAAATCCTTTACTGCATTGAGGATAAACTCATATTTTCCGAGCAGGAGTAGAATGAAACTCCCTGAAATACCGGGCAGGATCATGGCTGTGATAGCAATAGAGCCGGAAAGTAAAATAAACCACCATACTTCGGGTGATGTGGCGGGTGTGGCTATTGTAATCCAGGCAGCTATGGCGACTCCAGCCAGTAAGGTAACGACATTTACCGCGTCCCATCGGGTGATTTTTTTTCCTACATGAAGGGCAGAGGCAATGATAAGACCGAAAAAGAATGCCCATACCATCTTTGGATATACATCCAGCAGCCAGGATATGAGTCTTGCCAGCGAGAAAATGCTTAACATTATGCCTGAGAATACAGTAAGCAGGAAATCTCCGTTGATGTGCTTCCATGCAGCTGATATTCCTTCTTTAAACAAAAGCCTGAAAAACTTGCCATTAACAGATTTGATGCTGTTGATGAGCTCTTCATAAATGCCAGTTATAAAGGCAATGGTTCCTCCCGACACTCCGGGAATAAGATCGGCAGCTCCCATGCCCATACCGCGGGCTGCAAGCAATGAGTAATCTGTAAAATTTCTTTTAGACATTAAGAATAAAGCTTTCCGGTTTTTCCCTGAAGGGTTTATATTTTAATTGGCATAGGGGGATGACAGGATTTTATTGAATCCTGAATTTCTGGAATTCACCGGGCAGGACATCAAAAAATGTGTCACCACGCAGGCCCAGCCTCAGGGTTTCCAGGGGGATGACGTCAGAAGGAGCAATATTCCCAAGGTTGACATCATGGCCCAGTAATTTGATGAACCAGACCTGTTGTGATTTCAGAGGAGCTTCCCAGAGTAATTTATGAGGGGGGATGTGTTTGAGAATTTCATTGATTAAAGCATCGTCTGCTTTGCCCGTGTTTTTGTAAATTCCCACGTTGCCACCTTCCCTGGCTTCGGCAATAACAAAACTGCTTCCGGCCTCCAGCTCAGCCTTTATGTGATGAACCCACAGGCCGGAGTCAGTAAATACATCTTCCTCTTTGGCACCCACCTCACTGAGCACGATCCTGTCTTTGGCAAACCTGGTTATCAGTTCACATTTTTTGCTGTGATCCATGGCCATGCTTCCGTCAGATATTTCCACGCAGTCTATTTCGAGTTCATGAATAAATTTTTCATATTCAAAAAGGCAGTCTCTGATAAGGCAGGCTTCAAACAGCGTACCGCCCAGAAAGACTTTTATTCCGGCAGCATGATAGAGATTGATTTTTTCTTTGACCTTATTGCTGACTATTGATGTGCCAAAGCCCAGTTTGGCAAAATCAATCAGATGACCGGCTACTTCAATAATATTGGAAGCTTCCTGTAAAGAAAGCCCTTTATCCATCATCATTGTTACTCCTTTTGCACGAGGCTTTTGCTGTCTTTCAGGAAGGTGGGGTAAAATCATGTGTTAGCTACTGTATAGGTTTATCAGTTTATTGATGTCCTGGTGGTTTTTCAGTTGGGGGTACTGGTCGAGCATAGCGGTATGACGGTCAAAGTCCATGGTCAGGGCTTCTTCCATAAAAAATGCTCCTTCCTTGTTTTTTTCCTGAAGGTAAAGCAGGGCTGCCATTCTGTAATAAAGGTTTGGCCCTGGGGCTATTTCTTCGATTGCTTTCATGATGACTTCAGCAGCCGCTTCATATGCTTCCCGTTCAGCAAGACCATCGGCGAAATCTATTCTGACAGATTCTTCTTCAGGACTTGTGGAAATGGCTTTTTCATAAAGGTCAGAAGCTTTGTCTATGAGGCCCTCCTGGAAATAGATATCAGCAAGGATGCATAAATAGGCCGTGTTTTCCGAATCAAGTTCAAGCCCTTTTATAATATGTTTGATAGCGGATTTGGTATTGCCAAGTTCATTTTCACAAACTCCCAGCCCAATCCAGGCGTCGGTTATTTCACCATTTAGCCGGGTGGATTTTCGGTAAAATACAATGGCATTATCATAGTCTTCGAGCTTTTCGTAACATTCGCCAATATAATAATGTATAATGGCATCACTTTCATCGTCCTCTTTATCCAGAAGTGTATGGTAGGTATTGATGGCGTCAGTATGCCTGTTCATAAGGCTGTAGGCGTAAGCGCAATGGAATATGGCCGAATTGTGATCCGGATCAATGGCCAGGGCAAATTCAAAAGCTTCAAGTGCTTTTTCATACAACTCTGTGTTAATGAAAGAGATGCCCAGGTTGAACCATGCTTCAGTGGAATAAGGGTGTTTGTCAATAAGCTTACTGAAAAAGTCGATGCTTTCCTGGCTTAACGACAGCAAGTCGAAGCAGTAGGCAGCTTCATACATGGCAAGGTCATTTTCTGGGTTGACTTCAAGGGCTTTTTTCAGGTACTCAATGGTTTTGCCATAATTGCCCATATTTTCATATTCAAAGGCAATGTTGCAATACACATAATCGGGTTCATCCGATTCAATAACAGCCTTATTGTATTCTTCTATGGCTTTTTCATAATTGTGCATTTGCGAATAAATCGCACCACGGGTAAGGAAAATCTCAAAGTTGGAAGGTTCAAGAACCTCTACCTCTGAAAGTAATTCCAGCGCATGTTTTTCTTTGTTATCAGAGGCCAGAAGCTGGGCACGCTTAAGCATCAGGTTAATAGACGATGGGTGCAACCGGCATGCATACTCCGCAATATTCAATGATTGCTTGTAATTGGCCTGTACCACATAATAGTCTATAATTTCTTCAAAATCCTCCACATCAAAATAGACGGATTTTTTGTGGTGGGTCAGCTCTTCCAGTTGCTGAACCTGCCAGGGGATATTATCTATATTTTCTAGTGAATTGCTCATCTGTATGTATTATAGGGTGTCACAAAAAAACAACGCAAACTCTCAATTGTTCTCCTAATGTATAACAATCAAAGAGCTTGCCAATATTATGACTGTGCAAAGTTAGCAAAAAACAATCATACCACTTTTTTTATGTTTACAGGCACAGTTAAATGTATGAATTTTTATTTGATGGGATATGGGTGTTTCTACTGTTTTTTTCAACATGTTTTTAACAATATTTGGGCTGAGGGAAAAAACGGAGAATAAAAATTGGGTCATTTAAACAATAATAATTGATAATTTTGCAAAAAATCAAAAGTGTAGAAAAAGATGTTTGATAATTTAACGGATCGCCTTGACAGGGCTTTTAAACTGCTCAAAGGACAAGGTCATATTACTGAGATAAACGTTGCAGAAACCCTCAAAGACGTTAGGAAGGCTCTACTCGATGCCGACGTCAGCTTCAAAATAGCCAAGAGTTTTACCGAAACTGTAAAAGAAAAAGCCCTGGGAGAGAACGTTCTTACAGCCGTTTCTCCCGGTCAGTTGATGGTGAAAATTGTACACAGGGAGCTTACCTCACTCATGGGTGAGACCCACGAGGAAATCAATCTTAAAGGAAGTCCGGCCATAATGCTTATCGCCGGATTGCAGGGTAGTGGTAAGACTACTTTCTCAGCCAAGCTTGCCAACTATCTGAAAAAGAAGAAGTCAAAAAAAGTATTGCTGGTAGCTTGTGATGTTTATCGTCCTGCGGCCATTGAACAGCTCAAAGTGCTTGGCCAGCAGATTGATGTAGAGGTGTTTTTCGATGAAAGTTCCAAAGATCCGGTGAGCATTGCCCGAAAAGCGGTAAATCATGCCAAAACCATGGGACATGACGTAGTGGTAGTTGATACTGCTGGTCGTCTGGCCATTGATCAGCAAATGATGAATGAGATTGCTTCTTTAAAAGAAAATCTCAAGCCCCATGAGACCCTCTTCGTTGTGGATGCCATGACAGGACAGGATGCTGTAAATACTGCCAAGGCTTTTAATGACAGGCTTAACTTTGATGGTGTTGTTCTTACCAAAATGGATGGCGATACCCGTGGTGGTGCAGCTCTCACCATTCGCTCGGTAGTGGAAAAACCCATCAAGTTTGTGGGTATTGGTGAGAAGATGGATGCACTTGACCTGTTTTATCCCAAAAGGATGGCTGACAGGATTCTGGGAATGGGTGACATTGTTTCTCTTGTGGAAAAAGCACAGGAGCAGTTTGATAAAGACGAAGCCCGCAACCTGCAAAAGAAAATTGCCAAAAACCAGTTCAATTTTGATGACTTCCTCAAGCAATTGCAGCAAATCAAGAAAATGGGCAATGTGAAAGATTTGATGGGAATGATACCCGGTATGGGGAAAGCCATGAAGGATATCGACCTTGAAGATGATGCCTTTGCCAGCATTGAAGCCATCATTTACTCCATGACTCCACAGGAAAGGGAAACGCCTGCCCTGCTCAACGGCAGCCGACGCAAAAGAATCGCAGCAGGCAGCGGTACCGATATACAGGAAGTCAACAGACTGATCAAGCAGTTTGAAGATACCCGGAAAATGATGAAAATGATGTCCGGAGGAGGCGGAAAATTCATGAATATGATGAAGGGTATGCCAGGAATGAGAAAGTAAGAATTCCTTGAATATACCCTGCCCAGGCGATGAGAAGAATCCATCGTTGAAAGGTAAACAAGTCAGAGATATTTTGTATAACAGTTTGAACCCTGGTAATAAACCTACATTGAGATGAACATAATTGACGGAAAGAAGATAGCCTCAGAAATCAAACAGGAAATAGCGCAACAGGTAAAGGTAATGCTCGACAAAGAGGAGAGACCCCCACACCTGGCTGCCCTGCTGGTGGGAAATGACCCTGCCAGTGAAACCTATGTAAACAGCAAAGGAAAAGCCTGCAAGGAGGTAGGATTCGATTCGTCAACCTACAAATTTGAAAGTGATATTTCAGAAGAAGAATTGTTGGAAACCGTGCAGTTTCTCAATAATGATCCCGATATTGATGGATTTATTGTACAACTTCCTCTCCCTGAGCATATAGATGAACAGAAGGTAATTCTCTCTGTCAGTCCACGAAAAGATGTGGATGGATTTCATCCCGAGAATGTGGGGCGGATGAGTGTTGGATTGCCGGCATACATCTCTGCCACGCCCAATGGCATTATGGAACTACTGAAAAGATCTGGAATTGAAACTGCGGGCAAAAGCTGTGTGGTTCTGGGAAGAAGCAACATTGTTGGCCGACCCATCAGCATCCTGATGTCTCAAACCACCAACCCCGGCAATGCCACCGTGACAGTTTGTCATAGTAAAACAGCCAACCTGAAGCAAATCACTTCCCAGGCAGATATCCTGATTGTTGCCATCGGCAAACCTGAATTTGTTACTGCAGATATGGTGAAAGAAGGTGCTGTAGTTGTGGATGTGGGGATTCACAGGGTTGAAACCGACCAAACCAAATCAGGTTTCAGGTTAATTGGTGATGTGAAATATGATGAGGTTGCCCCCAAGGCATCATGGATTACGCCGGTTCCCGGCGGAGTAGGGCCGATGACCATAGTCTCTCTGCTCATGAATACCCTCAAAGCACGTAACAACGAAATTTATTCCTGACATTGAGCATCTGCAAATTAACCAACCTTAGTGCCCAGCAACAGCAACAACTCGATACAGGCCGGTTGCTGCCTGTAATGGAAATGTTTTATTCCATTCAGGGAGAGGGCTATAATACAGGTAAAGCTGCCTTTTTTATCCGAATTGGAGGGTGCGATGTAGGTTGTCATTGGTGCGATGTTAAAGAATCGTGGGATGCGTCAATCCACCCGCTTACCCCGGCAGAGGAAATCCTTGAAAACATACTGAAATATCCTGCCCAATCTGTCGTTATTACCGGAGGAGAGCCTTTAATGTACAACCTTGACTACCTCTGTGGAATCCTTAAGGAGAAAAATATCAGTATTTTCCTGGAAACATCAGGTACCTATCCGTTAAGTGGAACTTTTGACTGGATCTGTGTTTCCCCAAAATCGCAAATGAACCCGCGCCGTGATATGCTGCAGCTGGCCGATGAGTTGAAGGTAATTGTTTATGAACCCGGTGATTTTGACTGGGCCGGAGAAAATCTACCTTATGTCAAGCAGAAGTGTATGCTTTACCTGCAGCCAGAATGGAGCAGGTACCAGAAGATGCTCCCCCATATAGTGGATTATATCCTCAACAATCCCCGATGGATGTTTTCCCTGCAGTCACATAAGTTTATGAATATACCGTAAATACTATCCGCATATCTGCAACGATGAAGATTTCTTTGCTGATTTTGGAAGCAGAAATCTGAAAAATTCTTAGGTTTGTATAGGGATATGCTCACAATTGTTTTCAGGCATCCACAAATTTACATTTCAACTATGAAATCCCCTTTCCAACTATTGTTTATTGTCTTTTTCGTTTTCACAGGATTGTTTGCTTCGCCGTTGCATTCACAAACCGGCCGCGGCGAGTTGTCAACTGACAACAGCAGGGCGAAAAGAGCTTTTGAGGATGCTGTCCGCAAATACAATTTCAGGGATATTGATGGTGCCGTGGAGAGCTTCAAAGTTGCTCTGCGTCATGATCCTTATTTTATTGAAGCCTATATTGTAAAGGGAGAAATGCTGCAAACTGTAAACCGTCATACAGAAGCCATTGAGGCACTCAAAATGGCCCTTCAAATCAATCCCGACTTTTTCCCCAACGCCATGTATTACCTTGCGGAGTCTTATCTTGCTGTTGGTGAATATAAGAATGCCGCCCAAAATGTTGAGCGATTTCTGCAACACAGTAATATCAGCAGCAACATGCGTGAAAGTGGAGAAAAAATGGCTGATGCCCTTGATTTTGCGCTTCATGCAATCGCTAATCCTGTTCCATTTGATCCCATCAACCTGGGACCCAATGTCAATAGTGAGCATGATGAATATGCACCCACCCTTACTGCCGATGAGCAAACCCTTATTTTTACAAGGAAGAAACCCCGTGAAAACAGAGATTTTCTTCATTTGGGGTTTGAGTATGAGGATTTTTACGTGAGTGTGAGGGAGGATGGGATATGGGGACCTGCAGAAAATCTCGGACCGCCCATCAATACCCAGAATAATGAGGGTGCGCAGAGCATTTCAGCTGATGGGAATCACCTGTATTTTACAGCATGCAACCGGCCGGGAGGTATGGGAAGCTGCGATATTTACTATGCCCGCAAAGCTGGTGAGGGCTGGTCGGAACCTGTTAATCTTGGCCCGCCTGTAAACAGCTCCGCCTGGGAATCACAACCTTCCATTTCACCAGATGGGAAAACTCTCTATTTTATCAGCAACCGCAAAGGAAATCTGGGGAGAATGGACATATGGGTCAGTACACAGGTAAGGGAAGGACGATGGTCTGAACCACAAAACATAGGTCCTGTTATCAATACTACCGGAAGAGAAATGTCTCCTTTTATTCATCCCGATAATACAACCCTGTTTTTTGCATCTGATGGACATCCGGGAATGGGTGGACTGGACCTTTTCTATTCCCAGAAGGGCAAAGATGGAGAATGGCAAACACCTGTCAATCTGGGTTATCCCATTAATACCTACAGTGATGAAATTTCCCTGGTGGTCGGAGCTTCAGGGAAAGAGGCCTATTTTGCATCCGAACAACCGGGAGGGGAAGGAGGGACAGACCTTTATTTCTTCGAGCTCTATGAAGAGGCCCGACCCAATCCTGTTACCTATATGAAAGGATTTGTTTTTGACGCCGATACGCGCCGCAGGCTGGAAGCAAGGTTTGAATTGATTGATTTGGCTACTGATGAAATCATTGTGCAGTCTCTCTCAAGCGCACGTACCGGAGAATTTCTGATTCCCATCCCGGTAATGACCAATCTGGCGCTGAATGTCTGGCGCGATGGATATTTGTTTTTTTCAGAAAACTTTGCTTTCGAAGATGTAAGAACCGGAGTTGATCCTCACCTCTACAATATCCCCCTGCAGCCCATCAAAGAAGGTGAGTCGGTAGTGCTGCGCAATATATTTTTCAAAGTTGACAGCCATGAATTATTGTCTGAATCAATGACAGAACTAAGAAGACTGTTGGATTTGATGACACAGAACCCTTCTTTGAGAATAGAAATCGGGGGGCATACCGACAGCACCGGTTCATTTGCATACAATAAAAACCTGTCGGAGAAAAGGGCGCTGAGTGTTTATAACTATCTGCTGGAAAACGGGATTGAAGAACAGAGGTTGGACTATAGTGGTTATGCAGATCAGAAACCCATTGCCACCAACGAAACAGAAGAAGGCAGAGCCCAAAACCGCAGAACAGAATTTAAGGTGCTCAAAAATAATTAGATAATTCATGCAAAGGAAAAAGTACAATGCTCGATAAAATCTCTTTAAAGAATATCCTTTTTCTCGATGTGGAAACCGTACCACAGGTTGAGGATTTCAATCAATTGTCGCCGGCACTCCAGGACTTGTGGGTAAAAAAAGCACAGCGGATTGCTCCTGCAGACCAGGTTCCTGTTGCAGAAGAGTTGTTTTTTGAAAGGGCTGGAATTTACAGCGAATTCGGAAAAATTGTATGCATCTCAGCAGGCTTTTTTTATGGCGATGATGATGATCTTAAATTTCGTTGCAAAGCCTTCTACTCAGACGATGAATCAGAATTGCTAACCAACTTTGCAGCTCTTTTGCGCAGCAGCTTCAATCACCAGCATCATTATCTCTGCGGTCATAATGCCAGGGAGTTTGATTTTCCTTACATTGCCCGCCGGATGCTTATCAACCAGGTTCCCCTGCCTGATATCCTTAACATTCCCGGACGGAAACCATGGGAAGTAACCTTGCTGGATACCATGGATTTATGGAAGTTTGGTGATTATAAAAATTATACTTCGCTGGCGTTGCTGGCAGCTGTTTTTGACATCCCCACACCCAAAGATGATATTCAGGGTTCTGATGTGGCAAGGGTTTACTGGAAAGAGAAAGACCTGAACCGGATAGCTGTGTATTGCAACAAAGATGTGGTTACCACCGCCCGATTGTATCTGAAATATTGCATCAAGGGGGAGTTGCCAGATGAAAATGTAGAATCGTTCGTATAGCAAACGGGATCAATAAGCAGTTATGACAGAAAAGCCAAAAAAGAAAGCCATACTCTCCAAATCTACCTTTATCAAAGGAATGCAATGTCCTAAGGCCCTGTACCTTCACAAAAACCGATACTTTTTGCGTGACCCGCTCAGTGCAGAACAACTTGCGCGGTTTTCGCGTGGCACGGATGTAGGCATTTATGCGCAAAATCTTTTTCCGGGAGGGGTAGATGCTTCGCCTAAAACCCACTTTCAAATGGCACAATCGGTGGTGAAAACTGCTGCACTGATTCAGCAACCAGAAGTAAATGTTATCTATGAAGCCGCCTTTGAGCATGAAGAAGTGATAGTGGCCCTGGATATTCTTTACAGGGAAAACAATCAATGGAAAGGAGTGGAGGTGAAAAGCAGCCGCAGTATATCAGAAACATACCGCTGGGATGCTGCCCTGCAATATTATGTTATTACAGGCAGTGGGCTTGAGCTGGAAGATTTCTCGGTTGCTTATATTAATGAAGATTACAAAAGGCAGGGGGGAGTTGATGCCCATAAGTTATTTCATATGGAAAGCCTGCTAATCCTGGTGAAAGAGAGGCGTGAAGAGGTAGCTCAGAAAGTTCAGGAGCTCAAAGATGTTACCCGACTCAAAAATTCTCCCCCGGTACCCATCGGTGTTCAGTGCAATCATCCTTACCCATGCGATTTCAGGGGACATTGCTGGAAAAAGGTTCCTGCCGATTCGGTGTTTCTGCTTGAAGGAATCAGCGAAGAACAAAAATTTGAATGGTACCATGCCGGGATAGCATCTGTTGATGACTTGCCGGCAGGAATTGCCAATGACAAGAATTGGAGTGTGCAGATACAAAGCATCAAAGAAAAAAAGGTCATTGTCGATAAACCGGCACTTACGGCGTTTCTTCAAACCTGTGAAACCGCCAGGGTTTTTCAGCCCTTCCTTTTTGCTCCCGTAGTACCGTTTTTAGATAACACCTCGCCCTATCAGGCGCTGCCGTTTGGCAACGGAAAAACTCATGCAGGTAATTCTGCCCCGGAAATTAAAATGGAGAATTATGCTGCATTCTCGCTGGAAGCTGCAGTTGAAAATATGCTGGAGACTACCAGCAGTAGTGATTGCCTGTGGGTATTTGGTGTCGCAAAAATCAAAGAATTGCTTGCAAATTGCAAAATATTATATCCCCTGCTGGAAAATGACCTGGAGCTTCTTTCCGGAAAATTGAAGGAACTTCTCACTCCATTGGAAAGGGGAATGGTGGTATATCCGGGGATGAAAGTACCGCTGTCTCCTGAGAAAATACTAAAGCATTTTGGTGCAGAAAGTGCAGGATTTCCTGATAAATGTATGATTCCCGAACAGGCTGATGCATTGTTTCAGAAACTTATCTCCAATCCGGATTGGGAAAACAATGCCGGGATTGCAGATCAACTTGAGGTTTACATGCAATCCAAAACGGATAATTTGTTCAGATTGTTACAACTCTGGACAAATCTCATGATGTAAGTTTGAATATTTATTTCTTAATGGTTTGACTGTTAGCTCGTAAGTGCTTAGGTGCTGATTGTCAAAAGCTAAGGTTTTTGGTGAGTTCTTTTGCTGAATTGCCAAAGCATTGAGGGTTGTTGAAAACTTAATTCGGGATTTTAAGATCATATTCTAACGGGATTGGTTAATTTTGCAAATATGGAAGAAGTAGACAAGAAGCAAAAAAGTTTTGCCGTAAGGAAAACAAAAAATTATGGAGCAGGTGGGGGAAACTTGCTTGAACACGGGCGTATCCCACCCCAGGCTTTGGATCTGGAAGAGGCAGTTTTAGGGGCGATGATGCTTGAGCAAAACGCACTCACCAATGTGGTTGATATATTGAAACCCGACGTTTTTTATAAAGAATCCCATCAGAAAATTTTCAAAGCCATCCACGATCTTTTTTCCGAATCGGAACCGGTGGATATCCTTACTGTTACGCAAAAGCTAAAACAAA
>SLPR01000131.1 GCA_007131895.1 Bacteroidales bacterium
CCCAGAGCAGACACGGTGTGCTTATAATTTTGCAGGCTATGGATGCCGCGGGCAAAGACGGGGTAATAAAGCATGTAATGTCGGGGGTAAACCCCCAGGGATGCAAGGTTGTGAGCTTTAAGGCTCCATCTGCCGAAGAGCTGGCCCACGACTATATGTGGAGATGCATGAAGGCCATGCCCGAAAGAGGACATATCGGAATTTTCAACCGCTCCTATTATGAAGAAGTGCTCATTGCCAGGATTCATCCCCATTTGTTGCTAAGGCAGAATCTCCCCTTTTATCACTCCAAACTTCATACGGATGAAAAATTCTGGAGTCAACGATATGCTGATATTGTTAATATTGAAAAATATTACATCAATAACGGGTACATGATATTGAAGTTTTTTCTCAATGTATCAAAAGACGAACAAAAAAAACGTTTCCTTTCAAGAATTGACAATGCTTCCAAAAACTGGAAATTTGAGATGGGAGATGTGTCGGAAAGGCAATACTGGGATCCTTACCAGCAAGCCTACCAACAGATGCTCGAAAACACCAATCACAAAATGGCCCCATGGTATGTGATTCCCGCCGATAAGAAATGGTATATGAGACTTGTTATCAGCAGAATAATTGTAGAAAAGCTAAAGTCGCTTCAACTGGAATTTCCCCAGGTAAGCAAGAAGCACCTTGAAGATATAGAGCATGCACGTGTTATTCTGGAAAAGGAAAAATAAGATATCTTCCAATAAATAAGCCCGATATTACGTTTGCTTAGTTAACATAACTCAAATTCATTCATACCTTGGATATTTACGTAAAAAAGCAACGCTGGAAAATTTATCTTTTGGGATTTGCGGCCATCATTATAGGCCTGTCTCTTTATTACACCAATATACTGGTGAAAAAAATTGCCGAAGACGAAAGGCTAAAAGTGCGTATCTGGGCAGATGCCGTTCAAAACAGGGCCAACCTGGTAAGGGTAACGGATGATTTTTTTGAACAAATGCGCCGCGAAGAGAGGAAAAAAGTTGAGTTGTGGGCCAAAGCCATTCGCCGGCTCATTGAAGATGATAATAATTCCGATATTTCTTTTTACGCTTATATCATCGAAGAGAATATAACCATTCCTGTTTTATGGGTCAATTCCGAAAACATAATTGTATCTCAGCGAAACGTTAGTGGCACCAATGAAGACCTAATCGATTACAGGGATCAACCTTTCGAGGGAGAAATCAAAGAACAGTTTTCTGTTTATGAGCCTATTCCCATTGTCCTGGCAGGTGTTGTAGATTACATATACTACCAGGACTCGTGGCTCTTTAAAAGCATGCAGCATGTCATGAATGACCTGATAGATTCATTTCTCAGCGAAGTGGTTATCAATTCAGCCAATGTGCCGGTAATTATCACCGATAGTGATAAAACAACAATCATAGCATCAGGAAATCTTAACAACGGCAATTTGTCTGACAGCCTTGAGGTGCAGCAGGTTATCAGAAGTATGGCAGATAAAAACGAGCCTTTGATTATTGAGTTGCCGCATCATGGTACCTGCCATGTATTTTATACCCATTCATTCCTTTTAACTCAGCTGCGCTATTATCCGCTGGCGCAGTTTATTGCAGTGGGTATATTCCTTATTGTAGCTTATATTTTGTTTAGCACCGCTCGCAATGCTGAACAAAACCAGGTTTGGGTGGGAATGTCCAAAGAAACAGCTCATCAACTGGGTACCCCCATTTCATCTCTTATGGCCTGGATTGAACTGCTTAAAATGCAGGGAGTGGACGAGAGTACCATCAGCGAAATACAAAAGGATGTCGGGCGACTTGAAAATATTACAGAAAGGTTTTCCAAAATAGGTTCGGAGCCAAAGCTAACTCCGCAACCCTTAAAGGATGTCATTCAGAACTCCATTGATTACCTGAAAACCAGAACTTCGAAAAAGGTGCAGTTTTTCGTCAATGATCATACTGGCGAAAATCCCGAAATTCCTATGAATGTTGATCTTTTTGGATGGGTATTGGAAAATCTTTCCAAAAATGCGGTGGATGCTATGGCCGGGTCTGGCGTAATCAGTATCGATATTTACGATAATACGACCAGCCTTTACATCGATTTTTCCGATACAGGCAAGGGCGTTGCCAAGTCCAATTTCAAAACCATTTTTAATCCTGGTTTTACCAGTAAAAAACGAGGGTGGGGCCTGGGGCTTTCTCTCAGCAAAAGAATCATTGAAAATTATCACAAAGGAAAGATCTTTGTAAAGAGTTCTTCGCCGGCAGGCACCACATTCCGAATCGTTTTGAAAAAATGAGCAGTTGACAAGTTAATCAGCACCTCTTCATAAAAAAAGGATGCTCTGTTTACAGAACATCCTTTTTAAAAAAAATCCGGATACGTTACTTTTTTTCTCTTTTGAAGCACATAAACCAGTCCAGGCAATAGGTGTCTTCATCCTGATTTTCAACGCGATCTTTTGCCGTGCCGCAAGAACCGGGAGGAGGAACAATTACATCGTCGCCGGGCTGCCAGTTGGCAGGAGTGGCAATTTGCTCCTTGTCAGCTTTTTGCATGGCGATAATCATTCGCATGATTTCGTCCATGTTACGGCCCGTGCTTAGCGGGTAGTACAAAATTGCACGTACTTTCGATTCGGGGTCCATAATAAAAACCGCCCTTACCGCCTGGGTGCTGGAAGCATTGGGTTGTACCATACCGAATTTGCGAGATACGTGCATTTTCAGGTCTTCTATCACGGGGAATTTTACCTCAACATTTTTCATTCCGTTGAACTCTATTTTCTCCTTTATGGTGCGTAACCATGCAATATGGGCGTATATGCTATCGATAGAAAGGCCGATGAGCTCGGTGTTCAGTTTGCGAAAATCTTCCTGCATGGAGGCAAAAGTCATAAATTCCGTAGTGCAAACAGGTGTAAAATCTGCAGGATGACTGAAAAGAATAACCCATTTCCCTTTATAATCTTCAGGGAAATTAATATCTCCCATGGTCGTTCTTGCCCAGAAAGAAGGGGCCTGATCTCCAATTAAAGGTAGTCTCACAACTTCTTGTTCTTGTACTTGATTGTTTTCCATTATTTGATTTTTTTTTGTTATAATTGATAATATATTTTGCTGTTATTAATCATTTACTGCCGGGTAGTCAAACAACCCAAAACTGAGTTTGTTTGACACAGAGAAGGAAATTCATGCTTTGGCAATATTCAGGAAAGAGTTTCAAAGGGTAGGATAGAAGGCATCTTCAATATGATGGATCTGGTATTGACTCCCTTTTACCAATATGGAGATGATATCGAATCGCGTCTCAATATCCAGATCTTTTTCGTTAATATACCTGTTGGCAGCTTTGATTAGGTTTTTTTGTTTGGCTTTGGTTACAAATTCCTCAGGCTCCCCAAAGTAACTGGTGCTGCGTGTTTTAACCTCTGCTACTACCAACGTGTCATCTTTCAGGGCTACAATATCAATTTCAAGCTGCCCCTTTCTCCAGTTGGTTTCCAGGATCTTGTATCCTTTATTCCTGAGGTATTCACTGGCCAGCTCCTCTCCGGTTTTCCCCAATTCATGAAATTCAGCCATAGTTGTTTTATTTTTCTGGTGAGTCAGGATATTTTAAACAAGTGATCTGCAATGGATAATACTATGTACCAAACGATAAACAACGGTAGCGCATGTATACCCAAAAGCAATAACATGCCTGCACATACTATAACAAAAATATATCTTATTCTGTTGGGCCTGAAATGAAGATTTTTAAATTTAAGTGAGAACAATGGCAGATTCGACAACATTAAATAAGAGGAAATCATGGAAAGAAAGGCCAAAATATAATAGCTTTGAGTAATGCCCTGATAAAAGGCAAAAAGAAATGATTGCTCAGACCCATATTGAAGTGCCAGGGGAAATGAAATAAAAAAAATTGCGTTGGCAGGGGTAGGCAGTCCGATAAAATGCTCAGTCTGGTTTTCATCAATATTAAATATAGCAAGTCGCAATCCCGAAAATACGGTTATAGAAAAGGCAATGAAAGGTAAGATATTAAGTCCTGCCAATTCAGGTCCCCAGTTGGGCAAATTTTGCTGCATGCTGATATAAACTATGACCGACGGAGCCAGTCCAAAACTTATCAAGTCGGCCAATGAATCAAGTTCTTTGCCAACAGCGCTGTAAGCTTTTAGTATTCTGGCGCTGAAACCATCCAGGAAATCAAACACGGAGGCAATTATCACCAGCAGCGCTGCAATGTGTAAGTATCCCTCAAAGGCATAAACTATGGATACACTGCCGAACAAAAGATTCAAACTGGTGATGGTGTTGGGAATGTAATGTTTAAAGGTCATAAAAAATTTGATTTTTGATAACTTTTTCTGTATATTTCTTGTTTAACAAAGTGTTTCTATTATAAAAGAACGGTTATGAAAGCACCCGAATTTAGTAATTTCCCCTTACAACAGAAAACATATCTGGTTTTTGAGCACGGAAGTGAGGTAGCTTCCAGGCAATTCC
>SLPR01000542.1 GCA_007131895.1 Bacteroidales bacterium
ATTATTTTACCACCAGTTTTCGAACCTGAATGGCTCCATCATAATCCAGCATTCTAATCATATAGACGCCCTGTCTCATGTCTCCTGTTTCAAACACAGAAGTATTTTGAGACGACAGAATCAGTTTTCCGGTAAGATCATATACCTCAACCAGTTCAACCTCTTCACCTAAACGAACATCACTTCCCTTGCTAACAGGATTGGGAAAAACATTCACTACATTCTTTTCAATGTTTGTTACCGAAGTTGGATCTTTGTAGAAATACAAATTATCCAGGTAAATGGTTGGAGAACCATCTCCTCCATCAAACTTAAACTGAATCAGTTCAGTCATATCCACATTGGTAAAATCTGATAGTGGAATATCATAGCTCACCCATTCTCCTGGTGTTATGGCCAGTGCGATGCCTGTCTCAACGGGTCCGGGGCTGATGGTGAATACATTAACGCTTGTGGCGTCAGCGGTCCACATATCCAGATGCAGATACTCCATGCCTGATACATCCAGTGAGCCATCAAACTGAGTTCCCTGGTAATCGAAGTTTGTATATTTCAGGGTTTCATTACCTTCAATTTCAATGATACTTGCCTGGGTAGTCTGGCCCCAGTTGGGGTTAAAATCTGTACCGGGCATGCTGGTATAAGCATCACTGAAAATAGAAATTACATTTTCAGGATCACGCACCGGGGGTGCAGGAGCGGCGGTCTCAGGTTCATCAGAGGGGATGCCGCTGGCAGGATTAAACGTGATATTGTCGAAATAAACTACATTGTCCTGGTTTCTGTCGTCAAAATCCGGAAAAATGATAATTCTTTTCAACCCACCAAACTCTGCAGGCGGATTGGGAGAGTTGGAAAAATCGAAAGTTAATTCTTCCCATTCGTCTACTACCGTATTTGCTACTTTGATTTCACCTGCCGACCAGTCGTTGGGGCTAACGCCGGTATCAAATTTGATACCCACATCACTGATAACTGATTTCCAAACCATTATTTTCACAATACTGTTATCGTCATCCCAAAGAAACTCACCCAGGTCACCTTGCATAGATTCAACACCTGCCCATGGGTTTCCAGCTTCTAAGGCCGTAAACTTTGCTACTGTGGCGGAAGTGTTGGCCCCACTCTGATCAGGATTGGCAATAATTTCCAGCGGGGGATTGGTATCGTTTTCAAAAACGGTCCAGGTCCAGTCGGCACCATAGCCATCAGGTTCAAAGTCAATGGGATTTCTGGGGCCGGCAACATCAACTGTTTCATGGCTGAATACCACGGTGTAGATGAGTTGAACCTCAGTGTTTGCAGAAGTTACTTCAATGCTTGTAGTTCCGGGGATTTCAGTGGCAGTTGTAATTACCGCATTTGCGTCATTGTCGCTTGTGGTTGCTGTAACAACAGGCACTGTTGTTGTTCCTTCGGGAAGTACCACGGAATAGTTCAGCAAGGAAGGAGAAAAACCACTTACGGTTGTGCCATCAACCTTTAAGTCACTCAAGGTTGCATCAGTACCCTCTTCACCATTCTCTTTATAAAAATAAAGATTGTCCAGGTAAATAGTTTGCGAACCGTCACCACCATCAAACTTAAACTGGATAACATCTGCCAGATTAACATTTGTAAATGCCGTTAACGGAATATCATAGCTTACCCACTGGTTAGGGGTAATGGGCAGTGCAAATGCCGTTTCAATGGGTCCGGTGCTGATCAGGAAAACGTTTACCGATGTAGCATCGGCAGTCCACATGTCAAGATGCAGGTATTCCATGTTTGTCACGTTCAGGGCATTTGCAAATTGGGTTCCCTGATAATTGAAACTGGCATACTTCATGGTTTCGTTTCCTTCAATTTCAACAAAGCTTACCTGGGTTGACTGGCCCCAGCCAGGATTGAAATCAGTTCCCTCCACATTGGTAAAAGCATCACTGAAGACAGAAAGTACATCGTCCGGAGAAAGTGCAGGAGGAGCAGGGGCAGCGACTTCAGGACCATCCGTTGGTTCATCACCCACAGGGTGGAAAGAAATATTGTCGAAATACACAACATTATCCTGCTCTCTGCCATCCATATCAAAATCCGGAAAAATGATAATTCTTTTCAAACCACCAAATTCTGCCGGCGGATTGGGAGAATTGGAGAAATCGAAAGTTAACTCTTCCCATTGATTGACTACTGTATTGGCTACCTTGATTTCACCAGCCGACCAGTCATTGGGATTAGCACCTGCGTCAAATTTAATACCCACATCGCTGATAACAGATTTCCAGACCATGATTTTGACAATACTGTTATCGTCATTCCAGGTAAACTCACCCAGGTTTCCTTCCTGCGACTCAACACCTGCCCAGGGCTGACCACCCTGCAAAGCAGTAAATTTGGCCACTGTGGCTGAAGTGTTGGCGCCAGCCGGAGCAGGGTTGGCAATAATTTCTAATGCGGGGTTTGTAACGTTTTCAAAAACGGTCCAGGTCCAGTCGGCGCCGTAGCCACCGGGTTCAAAATCGATGGGTACGTTTTGGGAAAACCCTATGCTTACATAGAGTCCCAAAAGTATTGTAATAATTTTTCTCATGATAATTGTGATTTTGGTTTGTACTAAAAATTTGATTTGATTTTAATAATTATTTGTGAGCGTTCTTCGTGATAAAATTCTTAGCCAGGGAACCGATCCCGAATGGCCAGTTTAGGTGTACGGTCAATCCTGAATAACCCCCAATGTTTTTCAGGTTCAAGCGGTTCGGGTGATCCTTTCCATGTCTCGTCAAAAGCCTCAAAAAAGAAAGTAAGGATGTTCTCTTTTTCTGCCCATTCCATCAGAATTTCAAAATAGATTTTCTGGAATTCTTCATTAACATTTTCGGGATTAATCCCTCTTCCGTTAGAATCGGTTGCCCATCCCGCCTCGGTAATAACCACCGGTATATCAGGATACTTATGGGCAACTGCATAATAGTTTTCTTTGGTGTAGTCCAGCGCCTCATGAATATGTTTGTATTCCCAAACGGGATAAGTATGGATGGAAATAAAATCTACTTCTTTTGCTAATTTTTCCAGTTTCACAAGCCAGGGGACGTAGTTTTCGCAAAAAGTAACCGGTTGTTTGGCTTGACTTTTCACTTGTTTTACATACTCCACCACTCTTTTTTCGGGCACATAGTGGTCAGTCCACTCTACACAGGCTTCATTTCCCACAGATAAAGAAAAAATTATTTCCGGGTACTGGTTGGCCATTTCAATCAACCTGTTGATTCTGTTCTGATTATGAGTGCGATTCAATGCCAGTCTTTCTTCGGAATAAACGCCTCCATTCCAGGGACAGTTGAAGTTGTTCATTTCTGCCGTAATGTAGGCACTGAGCATCATGCGGAAGTTTAATTTTTCCTTTTTGATTACCTCCAGAACGGTTTCTGCATGTTTATCACAATCAAAAAGCCTTAGGTATGCCCAGTGGCCTTGCAGCAGCAAAAGATCCTGTTTCACCTCCTCGTAAGAAGGATAAACGCCACCGGGATGCTGCCCCTGCCTGAAACCGGAATAACATATGGCTCTGCCTGGATAAATTTGCAATGCTTTAAACGTGTTCATGGCCAAATTTTAGTTTTTGATTTTTATCCCAGATACCCCAATAAGCACCCACATCACCTTCCACACCCACTTTCCAGGCTTCATCAAAGGATGAAAAATAGAATACTTCAATATTTTCATCCATAGCCCATAAATGGGTATTAATAAAATACTTCATAGCTGCCTTTTGGGAGGGGACTGCACCTCCCAGACTTTCTCCGTGGCTTGGCCAGCCGGTTTCGGTAATAATTACAGGTTTTCCCTTAGCAGCCTGCTTTGCCTGATGAAACATTTGCTGCATGTGCTGCAGGGAATTGTTGAAATCGGTACCTTCCCAGAAAGGATAGCAATTGCTGAGAATCACATCGCACAACTCTGCAATATGCGGCCTCTGAACAAACTCGTAATACGCATCTACGTAGCCCACCGGTATTCCGGGAATTTCATTCTTTACATGCTGAATAAAATACATGAGTTCGGCTTCTGTCAAATCATCGCGATAGAGCACTTCGTTGCCCACAGCAGCAATGTCTACCAGCCCTTCTCCAGAGAGCCGGATTAGGTTTTCGATTTCCTGAAGATTTTTTTCTTCGTCCTTACCCAACCATGCACCTACCAGTGTTTTGAGGCCCATTTCTTTTGCCACCTTAGGTATAAGTTCATTACCTTCAATACAGGAGAAGGATCGAATCCACTGGGTATGGGGTTTCAAAATCTCTATTCTCTTTCTTATCTGGCCTTCGGAGATAATGTCTCCCGGTTTTTGTCCGTCCTGGTAGAGGCTGAAACAAAAGCCATGAACCCCTCCATGAAGGATCTCCAGAAACAGATTAGACAAATCCTCTTCGGTTTTGTCTTCAAGGAATTGGGGGTTTGTAAACTGCTTAGATTCCTTGAAACTTAAAAATTGATCAGGTCTGAATGACATTTTGCTTGCTCATTTAATTGTTAGTA
>SLPR01000095.1 GCA_007131895.1 Bacteroidales bacterium
AAACCTTTAAAAAGCGGGAAGGGATTTTAGAACCCTCGATGGTTAAATAGTTCAGTTCATACCCCAGGAGGCTGCAACGGGCAGGTTGTATCTGGGTATGCCTGAAGCGTGAGTTGCCCCTTCGGGTAAGGTATTCACGCATAAGCATCTGGGGCATAAAGCCTACCTTCCAGTTGCCGATATGCTGATTGGGAGAAATAACATATTGGGTGATGGTGTTTTCAACGATCTGATCCAGGAGCAGGTTGGCATGTGTAAACTTTTCTCCTGTTGCAAATGGCCAGTAGGATCCTACTCCCTCACTCTGCATTCCACCCCGGTCAACAATACTGGGGTTGGCATGCCCCCTGGGAGATACCAGTCGCCACAACCATGCAAGTGCGGGTGGCAGTACATGAAACAAACCAAAGATACCATAGGAAGGATTTTCAGCCGTACAGGGGGGAGTGCGTACACCAAAACTTCTTACATCAATGGAGGCCGGCTCATTCACTACATTGTGAAATGCCTGGCGGGGAACCACTACGCGTGGGTTGGGACAAGGCTTACCGGGTTCATCTTCTATATGGTTCCAGATGAGGGCTGTACCTCCCGGATTGGTATCAATATTCAGGAACAGAAAGGGTTTTTGGGTGTTGATGGTAAGTTTTTCAAGTAAAGGATCCTTTCCATACTCGTTAATGCCATCGGTCCTGATAAACCATGCATTTTCAGCATCAATGATCCTGATACGCTTGCTGCCGGTTTGAAACGAGGGGTGTACCATTCCCATATCATCACAGATGGGGCGGATTTCACAAAACTGGGGTATGGTAAGAACCCGCCTCTCTTTGCTGGTGAGATTGTATCCAATGAGCACTTCACCATTGGGTTCTCTTAAAATTTGCTGCAGCATCTCACTTTTGCCGCCACCGCTGGCACCTTCGTGCATAAAACGGGTAATATTATCATAAGGACTGATGGATTCAACTGCTGAACAGTGCGCTGTAGACCAGCCCTCTTCTTCACCAATGGAAAGGATGACTCCATAAATCCCTTTTTTGGCGCTGGGCCCGGGGTAGAGGTTGTAGGAAAATACCTCGTAGGCTTCCTCTGTACGATTGTGCACCACAACCTGCTTGCCATCAAAGTGGGTATGGCGGAAAGGAGGCGCAATATACATTACCACTTTTATTTGATTGCATTCGGGGATAGTGTCTTGCGGAACAATCTGTTGAAGCATGGCCAGACCCATGGCGAAGAAACCGGCATTGGCAGGAACAATGGCCAAACCATAACTGCATTTCTCAAGATTACCAATCTTAAAATAGAATGCTGCCAGCTCTTGTTTCACCATCCATTCAAAGGTTTCCTGTCTGAGGTTTTCGAACGGATAATTAAACCTGTCTTTAAAACGTGGCTGATCGCTCGGCTTATCATCACCAATGGCCATAGTATCGGGGTCTCTGCGCCTCATATACGTTTCAACATAATTGGCAGAAATACCATTGGTTACTCTGTGCACTATTACTTCCGTAACCTCACCCTTGCCTTCCACATCATATTTTACTTCAAAATAATCATTCCCTTCACCATTTACTGCGGCATCGGCAAGTTGCTCAACGGTATCAAAAACCTTAAAACCCGGAGCATTTTTAATCAAATTCGCTGCCTCTGCAGGCAGATTAGCTCTCATTTTTTCCATAAAACCAATTTTTCTATTTAATAATAACAGACACAAATAATCCTACCAGCTGTCAGGTAAGTTATTTAAAACGTTAAATTTTTATGATAATCACACAAAACCCCACACACCCTATCTATGTGAAGTTCAGCTTATTGCTTGTCCTTTTTCGGCCGACAAATATAGTGAAGATTTTTAATCGTTGAAGGAGCTGTTTAAAATAACCTTACTCATTTCGCATAAACGTGGTAAGATTCACACACAAAACCAAACCAAACAACACGACATTTTTATCCGATTCCTAATTGCGACACCACCAGGCCCAAATGATCAGCAAAGGATGAATAATCACCAGACGTATCCATGCAATTGCCGGATGAACACAAAGTCCGTTCTCCATACATGAGCCAATAACAATAAAATGCACATGGGAAGGAATAAACAAAACCATTAGCACAACAATACCCATGGCCGAGTAATATCTTGACCTTTTTATAAGGACACCCAGTCCCAGCAATACTTCGGCAATGCCTGCGGCATAGTTTAGGAATACAGGAAGGGGAAGATAATCCGGAATCAACGGATAGTAAAACTCCGGCATGACAAAATGATTGATGCCGGCGATGATAAAAAAGATTCCAAGAAGCCAGGTTGCAGTTTTTTTTACTGGATTTGCCATTTGTATTGTTTATGAACTTTTTTCAGAATCAGGAAAAACGGCACCCACCGAATCAGATCATTAAAGATGAGTGTCCAGCCAAATGCAAGAGGCAGCGAACCCATCCAAAGGTGGTAGAGGAACCCTGCAGGTCCAAATATCTTTCCCAGAAAACCTATTGCTACAACAGGCCAGTGGCGTATCGGATCATAACTTGCCCAGAAGTACCCCAGACCATAAACACCGATCACCATACCCATTCCCTGCCACACCACCGGATAATTGATGGGCTCCATGCCGGCAATACTGAAAAAGTGCTGGGGAAAAAGCTCCACCCAAGATCCCCAGAGGATATTGTATATGGCAGCAAGGCGTAAAGTTAATTGCATAAGAAAGTTTTTTTGTGATAAAAGAAACAAAAACGCCCGGTGTTGGTTCAGCGGCAATATGCAAAAGCATCAACATTACAACCTATGATAGGGCCTGCTGAAAAACACTTAACAAGCAGATTATTAACTGAATACAATATTATATTAGCAGTTAAGTGCAAGGTTTTTTAAACAATCAATAGTATAACTATGCTTTGTTAGGTGGTTAGTTTTCAGCAGGCCCTTTGACAGACATATAAACTGAATTTTCAGCAGAAAAAAAGAGAACTACAAGTAAAGCTTTATTCTGCAACCTTTCGCTGTTTTGGCTGTTAATAAAATAATTGACCAAAAAGTTTTCAAACGGCTTACGAGACCAAAAAACCTCTTATGGAAGATAAGGTATTGCAAATCATCCTCTATTTTGATATATTTTCTTATCCTTTGAAAAAAGAAGAGATAATCTCTTTTACCCGCTGCAGCCACAACGATGAAATCATCGTGCAGGCATTGAATAGCCTTGAAAAACAAGGAATTATTGAGGTTAAGGAGGGTTATTGTTATGTGGGAGACCCGGCAAAGGTTGAAAGGCGAAAGCAGGGTAATATTATGGCCCGAAAACGTATGAAGTCCGCAATATTTTTTTCACGTATTATATCGTGGTTTCCTTATGTAAAAGGAGTTATGCTCTCTGGTTCTATTTCCAAGGGATACATGGGAGAAAAGGATGACATCGACTATTTTATCGTCACCCAGCCAGGCAGGCTATGGACTGTCAGGACTTTTCTCACCCTTTTTAAAAAGCTTTTTTTGCTGAATTCTTACCGTAACTTTTGCATCAATTTTTTTGTGGATACTGATAATATGAGCATAAAAGAACGAACCCGATATGCAGCAACGGAAATCGTTTTTCTGCTCCCTGTTTTCAAATCCTCCATGTACAACAAAATGCTCATAGACAATAGCTGGGTTAAACAATATTATCCGGAATTTGAACAGGCCCATACAAAGTGTATGGAAAGTGAAATATGGATAAAAAAATGGATTGAGAAGATATTGCTTAACAAAACCGGAGACAAGCTTGAGGATTATCTTTTTAAAAAATCAGCATCTTATATCCGCAGGAAGTTCTCAAATCTGGATGCACAATCCTTCGGTAAAAGCTTTACTTTAAAGCGGAACGAATTGCGATATTTCCCTGAGCACATGCAGATACAGGTCGCAGCAATTTACCTGACCAAATGCAAAGAGTATGAGGAAAGATTCGGGATAACAATATCTGGCAATCAACTCATCAACCATGCAATGCAATGACAAAATACAAGCGAAACATCTGGATACTTGGGGCAACAGGTTTTATAGGGAGTGCACTTGTTAGGCATCTGGCCGAAAACCCGGCAAACACCTTGCATATAGTATATCACAAACAAGGAGATCGTCGTTACCTGGAGCAGTTCAATACTTTTAGCGGGAGCCTGGGATCTTTCGATTTTGGATGGTTTGAAAAATATCCTCCGGATGTAATCTTTCACCTGGCCCGGGCGGCGGGCAGCAATTTTATTACACGCACAGTCAAGTCCTACCTGGGAGAAAAGGCAAATCATAAATGGGTAAATGCATTGACTCAGCGTCCCAATCCCCCTGTGGTAGTTTATGTATCCGGTTCTTTGATATACGGAAAGCGCATTATGGAAGACCCGGCTGATGAAAATGCAAAACCCAATCCGCAGGCATTTGCACGATATTATATTCGCAATGAACAACCATGGATTGAAGCACAAAAGCAAGGCATTCTGGATGTGCGCTTTGCGCGGCCAGGATGGATT
>SLPR01000096.1 GCA_007131895.1 Bacteroidales bacterium
GTTTTCTTTGCATTGTGTTTATTAAAAACCCTGCTTCGGAAATTCCCAGGCAGGAACAATTTTTTTTTTAATTAATCAACTAAAACAACATCAACATGAAAAAGAAAAAAACAAACTTGCTCCTCACACTCGCTGTGATTATTATGGGAGCATTGGTAATGACAACATTTAATTCGTGCGACAAGGATGACGATCCCGCAGAGGATCCCATTGCATCCTTCCAGTACGAAATCAGTGAAGACAATCACCTGCAGGTAGCTTTCCTGAACTTTTCTCAGCATGCTGAAACCTACAGCTGGAATTTCGGTGATGGCAACACTTCTACAGAAGAAAATCCTGTGCATATTTATGATGGACCGGATGACTATGAAGTGGTCTTAACAGCCACCAACCGCGATGGCGTTTCTGCAACTTTTGCACAGGTTATCACAGTTGATGATCCTTTTGAGGCATTGGCAAGACTTGCCGGAGAAACTTCCAAAACCTGGAAATTATACAGAGTTGGCTCCAGTATGGGCGTTGGTCCTAATGCTGAAGATGCCCGAATTTGGTGGGAACTCTTTAATGACGGGTCACGTCCTTGTTTGTACTACCACGAGTTTACCTTTACCAGGGATTATGATTTTATTTTTGACGACAACGGTTCTTTCTGGGGGGAAGATGCCATTTTCGGTGGAGAAAATCCAACCGATGTTCACGGTACTTGCTTTGAGGCTACCGCTGCCAATATGTTGAATAACGAAGGTGTTGACGTAAGTGCATGGTTGAGTGGAACGCATGCCTTCGAATACGAGCCCAGCACACATACAGTAACCCTTAATGGAATGGGTGCATGGCTGGGTATGCCCCAATTGGGTACTACCGGGGATAGCAATGTGCCTGTAGCTTCCAAATCTTTCCAGATCAGAATTGAAGAACACAATGGATATGATCTTATGGTTGTTTCTTACACTTATGCTGAGCTCTACTGGGATTTCACCTATGCATATTATCATGATCCTGCTTTGGAACCCGAAGTGATTGAAGAACCGGATCCAGTTGAGGATCTTGAAACCATAACCCCTACAGAACTTGGTCACACGTTTGAGTCTGAAACAAGTTTTGATCATCTTGGTGCATTTGATGGTGGATCAATTATTACCGTGGGTGCAGATGATCCAACAGATGCTGCAGCAACAAAAGTTGGCGAATTTACAAGAACTGCCGACCAGTATCAGGAAGCTCAGATTCGTGTTTATCCCGAACCAAAGGATATCCTGTTTGATAATTTCACTACAGTTTCCATAGATGTATATCTGCCCAGCACTAATACTTATGATCCGTTAACCAAAAAAGTTATTATTGGTTTTGGAGATGTTCATGGTGACGGTGGTAACTGGTGGCAAAACCTTATTCAATATGAATCTGATGAGTTAGCATTGGATACTTGGGTGACAGTTACCTTTGACTTAGATAGTCCAACCTACTCTGCAGTCGTTGATGGGCAGACAGTATATGATCGTGATAATCTGGATATGGTTTTCATTCAAATTGGAGGAGGAGATCATACTTCAGAAGGAACTTTCTTCATCCGTAACCTTATTTTTGAATAGTTCTTTGTTTGCCTGCAAACAATCCTGAATACTTATCAGCAGGCAAGGATGATGTTGAATAGGCTGCCTTAATAGTAAGGCAGCCTGTTCAATACTCCTAAATTGACTACCTATACCTTCAAACTTTTTAAGCATGCAACACTTAATCAACCGTTTCTTCATGCCTGTTTTATTCTTTGCCATGGCTGTGCTGCAGTTTTCCTGCACCGAAGATGCCGTTAAGCAAAATTCCGACCCCCGGAACCTGCAGGTTACAGTTACCATTGAAGATGAAGCAACGGTTATTCTGCGGGCCACTGCCCTGAATACTGTTACCTATTCTTTTAAGGTGGGTAATCAGGCTGACCCCGAAGAAACCAACGCAACAGGTGTGTTTGAACATACCTACTTGCAAAGCGGTAGCTACCAGATTGAAGTGAGGGCCTACGGTGCAACAGGAAGATATATCAGGGAGGTTGTTTACTTTACAATTAGAATAGGCTCTGACTTTGTAACTGTCGATATGGGTTATACCTCTCCTCTCGAATACGAAGGGTACAAGCTTGTGTGGCATGATGAATTTGACAACAGTTCCATCAATACAGATTATTGGGTCTTTGAAACAGGCGACGGTTGCCCCAATCTTTGCGGATGGGGTAATGCAGAATGGCAATATTACAGACAGGAAAATTCCTGGATTGATCAGGAGGAAAACGTTTTGACCATTGAAGCACGCCGTGAAAACTTCGGTGGCAGACAGTATACTTCTACCCGGATGAAAACCCAGGACAAAAAATCTTTCCAGTACGGAAGATTTGATATCAGAGCCGTACTGCCTAAGGGGCAGGGAATATGGCCTGCAATATGGATGCTGGGCAACGACATTACTACTGTGGGATGGCCAAAATGCGGTGAAATAGATATCATGGAAATGGTTGGTGGTAGTGGCAGGGAAAACACTACGCATGGCACCTTACACTGGGACAACAACGGACATGTTTATACAGGAGGATCCTATACGCTCCCCTCAGGAACATTCGCAGATGAATACCACGTATTCTCCATTATCTGGGATGAAACATCCATCAAGTGGCTGGTCAATAATCTGCAATTCCATGAAATAGATATTACCCCGGCACACATGACCGAATTTCACCAGGAGTTTTTCTTCCTGTTCAATGTTGCCGTAGGAGGCATCTGGCCGGGTTATCCTGATGCAACCACAGTTTTTCCACAACAAATGAAAATTGATTATATTCGTGTATTTCAGATTGCAGAATAATGTCAAATGCTTTATCTGCAAAGAAAACAGGCATAAGTAACCCCAGAAAAATTACATACTTTGACAGTTTATCACTAAAAACATAAATCATGAAAAAAACCTTATTCTGTTTGCTTCTTGTTGTTTCCGGATTTTTGGCCGGAAGTACCCTTCAGGGGCAGGTAATCAGAGGCAGCATAACCGATCGTCTTACCGATGAATCATTACCCGGCGCCAATATTGTGGTGGCAGGCACCACCCAGGGTACAATAAGCGATTTTGATGGTAATTACTCTCTGAGCCTCTCTCCGGGAGAAATTACGATAGTTTTTTCCTACATGGGTTATATTACGGAAAATATTGTTGTTGAACTTTCCGAGGGAGAAACCCTAACTCTGAATGTAGCTCTCAATCCCGATATCACAACATTCGACGAGTTTGTGGTAATCGGCTACGGAGCACAGAAGAAAAAAGTGGCCACCGGAGCCATTGCCAGTGTGGATTCTGATCAAATTTCAGCCACCCCTGTTTTGCGTATTGAGCAAGCCATGCAGGGTCGCACGGCAGGAGTGCAGGTTACCAACTTGTCGGGGCAACCCGGTGAGGCACCTACTGTAAGAATCAGGGGAGCTGGAACCACCGGTGATGCCAGACCCCTCTATGTGGTGGATGGTATGGTAGTAGATGGAATTGATTATCTCAACCCCGGAGATATTGAATCTATTGATGTGCTGAAAGATGCTGCTTCTGCGGCTATATACGGTTCAAGAGCCGCCAATGGTGTGGTTCTGATTACTACCAGGTCAGGTGAAAAAGGAGTAATGAGGATTAGATATTCGGGCTATCAGGCAGTGCAAAATGCAGTGCCCAATGTGGAAATGCTCAATGCCGAACAATACCGCATGCTCATGAATGAAGGTGCCCGTAATGCAAACCTTTCTGAGCCTTTCGACATGAACGAAGTGGTAGAATTTGATACCAACTGGCAGGATGCGCTGTTTGTGTCCAACGCCCCTATGTCAAGCCACGAAGTTTCAGTTACCGGTGGAAGTGATCGTTCTACCTACGCCTCTTCCATATCCCATTTTTCTCAGCAGGGAATCATTGGCGGTGATAAGTCGAAATTTGACAGGATTACTGCCCGTCTGAATACCACTCACGAAGTAAACGACTTTATCAATTTTGGTAACAGCCTTGCCTATTCGCATATCACCAGCAGAGGTATTGCCAGCAACACATCATTCAACGGTGCTTACAGCAGTGCCCTCAACCTTGACCCCCTTACCCCTGTCTTTCAGGACAATGAAAATATCCTCGGACAGTATCCCTATTCTTCAGAACCTGTTGTTACAGACGCTGACGGCAGAGTGTATGGCATTTCCAACTTTGTAGGTTCGGAGATTGTCAACCCCCTTGCCTTGCTTGAAACGCAGCATGCCGAAAACAGGGTGGATAAACTGGTTGGGAATATCTACGGAGAGCTTGAATTGTTGGAAGGGCTGAAGCTTAGAACCAGTGCCGGACTTGACCTTGTTTATTCGGTCAATGATTCTCACGTTCCTTTGTTTTTTCTCAATGATGCCCAGAATAACACCAATAAAACTTCGGTTAGCAAATATATGACCCGCGGCCGTACCTGGGACTGGGAAAATACCGTGAATTACAACCGTGAATTTGGCGGGCATAATTTATCTCTTCTGGCAGGTGTTTCTGCAAGACATACTTTTTTTGAAGACCTTTCCGGCTTTAATGCCGATGTTCCGGTAGATGATCCAAACAATGTTTACCTCAATCTTGCTACCGATACCGTATGGACTGCTTATGGTGGTGCGAATCATTATGCATTGCGCTCGCAGTTTGGCCGGATTCTTTACGACTATGAAAGCCGCTATGCTTTTAACGTGAGTTTAAGGCGCGATGGTTCATCCAATTTCGGACCTGGCAATCGCTGGGGTATTTTTCCTTCTGTGGGCGCCACCTGGATTATCAGTGAAGAGAACTTTTTCCCGCAATTACCTCAGCTCGACATCCTTAAAATAAGAGCCTCCTGGGGTATCAATGGCAATGACCGTATTGGCTATTACCAGTTTATCTCAAGAATTAACAAAAGCAGGGGTTACATATTCGGTGATGGCAGAGCTTTTGGTGCATCGCCCGCCTCTATTGCCAATGAAGAGATCAAATGGGAAGAGTCAGAGCAGCTCAACTTTGCACTCGACTTTGGCTGGTACGACAGCCGCCTTACAGGTTCGGTAGACTATTATATTAAAACTACCCGTGACCTGCTGGAGATAATTCCTATTCCCGGTCACGTGGGAAATGACCCCCCGTTTGCCAATGTGGGAAGTGTGAGAAACCAGGGTGTGGAAATGAACCTTAACTGGAGACAGGTAGCCGGCGAACTCAACTATTCTATTGGTGCCAATGCCGCATACAATCACAATGAAATGATCATTATCGGCAACGAAGAAGGTGTTCTGCCTGGTGCGACCTGGTCTATAGCAGGTATGGTAACCCGCGCAGAATTAGGCCTGCCCATCGCCTACTTTTATGGATATGTTACTGATGGTATCTTCCAGAACATTAACGAGGTCAGGCAACATATAAACAGAGACGGACAAATGTTGCAGCCCAATGCTAAACCCGGTGATGTTAGATTTGTGGATGTGAATGGAGACGGAAGGATTACTCCTGATGACCGCACCATGATAGGAAGTCCTACTCCCAAATGGACCTTTGGTATGAACGCAAACTTCGACTTCAGACAATTTGATTTCAGTTTCCTTTTGGTGGGATCCTATGGAAACGATATTTTCAACGGGATACAACGTCGCGACCTGCGCTATACCAACCGGACTGTTCATGCTCTGGACCGCTGGACCGGCGAAGGAACCTCCAATACTACACCCCGCTACACATGGATAGACACCAATAACAACGAAAGAGTTTCTGACCTTTATATTGAAGATGGTTCTTTCCTGAGGGTAAAAAACATTCAGATTGGATATACCCTGCCCAGATCAGTACTCAACAGAATCAGATCCAACTCCTGGAGATTTTATATCTCTGCTGAAAATCTTTATACTCTCACCAATTACCCCGGTGCAGACCCTGAAATTGGAGCCATGAGCTCATTCGATGTCGGAATTGACCGCGGAGTCTATCCCCATGCCCGTACCTGGAGACTGGGAACTTCCATCTCGTTTTAATTCATTAAATAGCTGATAACAATGAAAAATAAAATATTTGCCACAATTGCAGCTTTGCTGTTCACCACACTTTTTTATTCGTGTGATGATGACTTTCTCGAACTCAAACCTCTGGATCAGGAGGTAACAACCAACTTTTACCGTACCCAGGATGAAGCCTATCAGGCATTGGTCGCCATCTATGATGTGCTGACTTACCAGGACACCCCGGGTATAAGCTGGGCTCCTTTTATAACAGTCTCTGATGTGCTTTCCGATGATGCTTTTGCCGGAGGTTCTGATGCCAACGATGGGTTTGTCTTCAACCAGCTTAACCAATGGAATATACCCACCACCAGTGTAGTGGCACATGCCATCTGGATAAAAAACTACATTGGAGTTTACAGGGCTAACTTGTACCTGGAGGTAATTGACGGCATTGAGGCCAGCGATGCGTTCAAAAGAAGAACCATTGCTGAAGCCAAATTTATGAGGGCTTACTTCTATCTGGAACAGGTGCGGTTTTTCGAAAACATACCCCTGCTTCTGGAAACCATCAAAGGGCCTTCCGAATACATCCAGCCCCAGAGCAACCCCGAAGCGGTTTACAATCAGATTGCCCTTGATTTGGTAGAAGCCATTGCTGATCTCCCCGAAACTGTGCCGGCCGGAGAAGCAGGAAGAATTACCAAATGGGCGGCCCAGGGTTTGCTGGCGCGTACCTTTCTGTTCTACAACGGAGTGTATGGCAGCAACCTCTCTGCAGGAAATGTAACCGTTGACCGCGCGTATGCGCTGGCTCAGCTGGAAGACCTTATCCAAAACAGCGGACTCGATTTATTTGAAGATTATTCTCACAACTTCAGTCTTGTGGGAGAATTTGGAATTGAGTCTGTTTTCGAAATTTCTTACGGAGACTCGCCCGAATGGTGGGCCTGGGAATACATACGTGGTGGAAACGGCAACCTTGCCGCTCAAATGCAGGGACCCAGGGTGTCCGGTTCCAGCAATTGGAACCGTGGCTGGAGTTTCGCTCCGGTAAACCACAAACTGGCCATCTTTATGGAAGGTGACCCACGGTTTGAGCATACCATTCTCACAGAGGAAGAAATTGACGGAATCCTTACCAAAGGCTACCAGCATACCGGATACTTTTCAAAAAAGTACAGCTCCGATGCCGAACATTGGGGTTCGGGAGGTCAGTTTGAATTGAACCGAACTGCCAATCACCGCGTGATTCGCTTTTCTGATGTGCTGCTTATGGCTGCCGAACTTGACAGCCCCAACAAGCAGGAATACCTCGACAGGGTAAGAGCACGCGTAGGACTGGAAAGTGTGGAGGCTACCATGGAGAATATTCTCCGTGAACGACGCCTGGAACTTTCTCTGGAAGGAATACGCCTGTATGATGTCTTAAGACAAGGTGTGTCTTATGCCACCCAGGAGTTTACACATTCAGGCATCAGGGGGCCCAACTATGAAGGCGACCAGCAGATTTTTGATGTTACCTTCGCTCCTGCAACCAGGGGATTCCTTCCCATTCCGCAAACGGAGATTGACTTAATGGAGGGAGCCTTTACTCAAAATGACGGGTATTAATTAAGTCTGATAAAACCCACTTCCCACCTGCCGGATAATGAAAGAATTGAATCTTTCATCTCCGGCAGATGGTTGGGAAGATTCTGAAAAAACAAAAGGGTAAGCATCCTTAGGTATGCTTTACTCAAACCCGTACAGTGATGATTATTTCTGTCATCAAGCCCTATCTTTTGACTCATTTTTTCAAAAAAAGGAATATGAAGACGCTCCGGAAATTATTTGCCACCTTGTCATTGATAATTATTATTTCCCCTTTTATATTTATGAGTTGCGCCGGTTCGGGATCTATGGAAGAAAAGGAAAAGAAAGTAGAAGAATTACTTTCTCAAATGACACTGGAGGAAAAAGTAGGTCAGCTGATGCAAAAAAATGCAGATCATCCGCAGTTGGGTGAACTCATCTCCAGGGGATTGCTGGGGTCAATCCTCAATGAACCAGATCCTGAGAGATTGCATGAATGGCAAAAACTCGCCGTTGAGAAAAGCCGTCTGGGTATACCCTTATTAATTGGTCGGGATGTGATTCACGGCTTTAAAACGATTTTTCCCATCCCTTTGGGTCAGGCAGCCAGCTGGAATCCTGATCTGGTGGAGAAGGGAGCACGAATAGCTGCTACCGAGGCAGCTTCCATGGGTGTAAACTGGAGTTTTGCCCCCATGGTAGATGTAACACGCGATCCCCGCTGGGGACGCATTGCAGAGAGTTTTGGTGAAGATCATTTGCTGAATGGTTTGTTTGGATCCGCTGTGGTACGGGGTTTTCAAGGTGGTGACCTTGCTGACCCCACCACCATCGCGGCTTGTGTAAAACACTTTGCCGCCTATGGCTGGGCCGAAGGCGGACGCGACTACAACACCGCCAATATTCCCGAAAACGAACTTTTTGATGTAATCCTTCCTCCCTTTAAAATGTGCATAGAAGCAGGAGCTGCCTCCATCATGACAGCTTTTAACGATATCAATGGCATTCCTGCAACCGGCCATGTCCCCCTTATGCGTGATCTTTTACGCAACGAGTGGGGGTTTGAGGGGGTAGTGCTCAGCGACTGGGAGTCTTTGATTCAAATGGTGATTCATGGCTATACCCCCACCGATAAGGAGGCCGCGTATAAAGCCATGCAAGCCACCATGGATATGGAAATGGCCAGCACAGCGTATGAGAATTATTTGCAGGAACTCGTTAAAGACGGACGGATCAATGAAAAACAAATTGATGACGCCGTTAGAAGAATCCTTACCATGAAATACGACCTGGGGTTGTTTGACAATCCTTATCCTTATCTTGCAGAATTTCCTGAATTGCTCGATCCTTCTCACCTGGAAGCTGCAAAACAAATGGCCATCGAAAGTACTGTGCTGCTGAAGAACAATGGTGCACTTCCCCTTTCTGCAGATGTACAACGCATTGCCGTTATCGGACCTCTTGCAGATGCCCCTCATGATCAAATGGGTACATGGGTGTTTGACGGAGACAAGGAGCACACTGTAACCCCTTTGCAATCGCTTCGTGAAATGGCTGCTGAAACCGGCAAAGAAATATTTTACCACAGGGCATTGCCCCTGAGCCGATCACAGGAAATAACCAACCCCGGGGCCATCTTGAGCGATGTAAGAAGAGCAGATGTGGTTTTGTTGTTCCTGGGCGAGGAATCCATCCTGTCTGGCGAGGCCCACAGTCTTGCCAATATTGATTTGCAGGGTGCACAGGAAGAACTGGTGCAGCTGGTGGCAGGGCAGGGAATACCGGTGGTTGCTGTAATCATGGCAGGTCGGCCGGTTACCTTTGAAAAGATTGAGCCCTTGATGGATGCAGTATTGTATGCCTGGCACCCCGGCACCATGGGAGGGCCGGCAATAACGGACCTGATTTTCGGGAAAGTTTCTCCCTCAGGTAAACTGCCGGTAACATTCCCGCGTCATGTGGGGCAGATTCCCATCTATTACAACCATAAAAATACCGGGAAACCTGCAACTTATGACACATGGATGCACATTGACGATATTCCCGAGGAAGCTGTTCAATATTCATTGGGCAATACCTCTCATTATTTGGATTATGGTTTTGAACCGATGTATCCTTTTGGTTACGGACTTTCCTATTCCACCTTTGAATTGAGAAATCTTGCACTTGAAAAACAGCAGATTCAGGCCGGAGAGGTTCTTGAAATTACTGTAACACTGGAAAACAGAGGTGACGTGGAAGCTGCTGAAGTGGTGCAATTGTATACCCGGCAGCTTTTCGGCAGCAGAGTCCGCCCGGTAAAGGAACTCAGAGATTTCCAAAAAGTGAAACTAACTCCCGGGCAACAGAAGAAAATCACTTTTAAGCTCAATACCCGCGACTTAGGATTTCATAATCCCGACATGGAGTATGTTGTTGAATCGGGAGAATACCATCTGTGGGTAGGAACAGACTCCCGTTCAGGGCTTAAAACGGCTTTTGAAATAAAACACTAACACCATATCAAAGTATAAACTTCAGAACCAACAAATCCAATGACCCAAAAAACGTACACCATATTTATATCGCTTATTGTGGCTTTAGGAGGCTTCCTCCTGGGTTTTGACAGTGCGGTTATTTCGGGTGCTGTTCCATTTTACCGCGAGACATTCGGGTTAGATTCCGGCTCCATGCTGATAGGGTTTTCGGTTAGTTCACTCATTTTGGGTGCTATCATGGGCAACATCATTGCAGGGAGACTGGCGGACCGTTTCGGACGCAAAAAGATGCTGATGTTTACAGCTGTATTGTTTACCGTAAGCGCCATTACGTCTGCCCTTGCCGGCGACATCGCTGTTTTCCTTACCGCCCGTATCATCGGAGGAGTGGGGGTAGGGATAGCCATTCTTGTGGCTCCCATGTATATCGCGGAAATTGCACCGCGAAAACTCAGGGGTACCCTGGTTACCTTTAATCAGTTGAATATTGTACTGGGGATCTCTATCGCTTATTTTTCCAACTACTATTTCCAGCAAACCATTGCCGATCCTGATATGAAATGGCGAATTATGCTGGGTGTGGAAGCCGTACCTGCTTTGTTATATTTTTTGTTGTTGCTTCTGGTTCCCCGCAGTCCCCGCTGGCTGATGCAAAAAGGAAATAAAGATGAGGCGCTGGGTGTGCTGGTTAAAGTGCACGGACAGGCCCAGTCACTTATTGAATTCCGGGAAATCGAGAAAAGCCTCAGAGAAGAGGTCAATAAAGACAAAGCGCGTTGGTCAGATGTTTTTTCTTCACGCATGAAAACGGTGTTGATCATTGGTTTTGGCATAGCGTTTTTCCAGCAAATTACCGGTATCAATGCCATTTTCTATTATGCCCCCATGATTTTTGAAATGGCAGGAGGTGGAAAAGATGCCGCCTTCCTGCAGGCTGCCATTCTGGGAGTCACCAATGTGGTAATGACCGTGGTGGCTATGTTTCTCATTGATAGCCTTGGACGTAAACCCCTGCTGTACATTGGTGCTACGGGAATTTGTATTTCCCTTGCCATTGTAGGATTCTCTTTCCACAATGCCAAATACAATATTGATGAAGCTTCTATGAAGGCGCTTACGGAAGAGGTCGTAGAGATGAGTCCCCTGCAAGTGCACCTGGATAATATTGCCGGGCTGGAGGATCTCAAGGGTCAGGTATTCGTCAATGAAGTGGCCTTTTTCGAACAGGTAAAAGAAAAAGTAGGGCAGGATACCTATAACAGTTTTAAAGAGATCATACTTAAGCACAGCATTACCATCAATGGTATATGGATACTAATCGGCCTGCTCATGTTTGTTGCTTCATTTGCCATCAGTATGGGGCCGGTGATGTGGACGCTGCTCTCTGAAATATTTCCCAATAAACTCAGGGGCCTGGCCATTTCTATTATGGGATTCTGGAACTCTATTGTGAGCTTTTCAGTGGCTACCGTTTTTCCCGCACAACTCGAATACATGGGTTCAGGTAATACATACCTGATTTATTCATTTTTCGGTTTGCTTACACTTATTTTCGTTTGGCGGTTTGTGCCCGAAACAAAGGGTAAATCGCTGGAAGAACTGGAAGAAAAGCTGATACTAAAATAATTTTCGAACTTCACCTATTAATGGTTTAAGAAGCCAGGGCAGCATAATTGTAAATCCCCCGGTTCAAAAAAACAAGAATTATGAAAAAAATAAATATATTCATTTTTATTGCAGCCTTGCTTTTTATGGCGTGTAATACAGAGAATCAATCCGGAAATGAAAATATGACAAAAGAACCCTCTATAGTAGAAATGCGAAACGTTGACGGGCGATACAGATTGTTTGTAAATGGAGAGGAATTCTATGTGAAAGGGGCCGGCTGCCAATACGGCGAATGCTATCAAATAGCAAATCACGGTGGTAATTCATTTCGTACGTGGAGTACAGGTACCGACACGCAATCAGGGCTTGAAGCTCTTGATATAGCCTGGGAAAACGGTCTCATGGTGATGATGGGTCTGGATGTGGCAAAGGAACGTCATGGCTTTGATTATGATGATGAAGTGGCCGTGGCAGCACAACTGGAAAGATTACGCGAGGAGGTTATAGAGTTAAAGGACCATCCGGCACTTCTTGGCTGGGGAATCGGTAATGAGCTCAATCTAAGGTATACCAATAAACGCGTATGGGATGCAGTGAATGATATTGCCCGAATGATCAAAGAAGTGGATGGAAATCATGTTGTAACCACCATGCTGGCCGGGATTGGCCGTGATGAGGTGGAATACATTGCTGAGAACTGTCCTGATATCGACTTTCTCTCCATTCAACTGTACGGAAGCCTCATCGACCTGGAGCAAAGACTCAAAAATGCAGGTTACGAAGGCCCCTACCTTGTTACGGAGTGGGGACCGACAGGTCACTGGGAAATGCCCGAAACAAAATGGGGTTCCCCTATTGAACAAACATCCAGCGAAAAAGCAGAAGCTATCAAGTTGCGTTACCAGGAGGTTTTATTGGCTGACGATACCCTTTGCATGGGGTCATATGTTTTTCTCTGGGGTCAGAAGCAGGAACGCACTCCCACCTGGTACGGGCTTTTTACTGAGAAAGGTGAAAAAACCGAACCGATCAACATAATGGAGTACCTGTGGACCGGAAACTGGCCTGACCACATGGCCCCGGGAATGAGAGATATTACCATCGTCGGTAAAGGGGGCCGTTTTGATGATGTTGTGCTGGAAGCCGGAGGGCATTACACCGCAGCGCTTAAAGTTGAACATGCCAATAATGGCAGCCTTAGCGTTAGAGCGGAAATTATGCCTGAACCCAAAGAACTCAGTGAAGGAGGTGATTTTGAACCTCGTCCCGTGACCATTGAAGGACTGATTTTGTCTGCCAGTACATCAGAGGTTACATTCAAGGCTCCCGCAAAAAAAGGGGCTTACCGAATCCTGGTGTACGTTACGGATGAGCATAACCACGCAGGAACTGCCAATATCCCTTTCTGGGTGAATTAATATATACCGTTATTCTGAAAAGCAAATAATTAAATAAACAGACAAGTTGTTATAGATTAAGTAGTTTGGTTTTTTGTTACTCTTCATTTTTATAGTGTTGTTTTAGTGGTGAGTTGCCGGCCTGAAGTTGGGAAATGCATTTCAATAATGCACTCCATCAGGCCGGTTTTTTTGTTGCCATTCGTGTGAGATGAAGCAGTATTGTTGACTGCAGTTCAAGCTACACCCATATTCCCATCCTGTTGCCCAATGGGTCTTCAGGATATTGTCCTGAGATGTTTTTCAGTTTATCGCCGCGGTGGCGGTTGAACACGGCCAGGCAGACAGCATCAACCATATCATCAGCTGCCGCATTACCCTTCAAAGAAGGGTCTGACAACATATTGCTGAAAAGGGTTGCGGAGGCAGGGTAGTAAACCTGTAAGATGCCCAGCCGTTCCTTTATCCCTTCCCTGGTCTTTTTCGAAAATTGTAAGGGAATCTTTCTGTTGAGTTGTTGAAAAGATAGTTCAGGATGTGCCTCAAGCATCTTATCTCTCCATAAGGGGTTAAGGTGCAGAAAAGCGTTGACTTCTCTTATCTTGGGTGTAATATTCCAGCTTTGCTTGCTCAGTTTTTTTCCCAGTATCCTGAAATTGGTCTCACTGGCCAGTTGATAACTTTTTTCATGCAAAGCCTCCATGCAGGGAGGGTTGAAGATGGAAGAGTGCTTTTTGCCCAAAAGTTTTCTTGCGGCCACATCGCAGGGCCGGCTACCGGCAAACTTTTGCCCTGAGCTCAGCAGCCCAACCGGCATATCCACCAGTACACGTTCATTCCCGGAAAGAAAAGCTGTTAGCTCCGTGAGATGGTGAACCAGAATAAATTGATGGAGGTCATCATAGAGCAAAACCAGCAACCAACCTTTTTTACAGGCATCGATACCCGCAAATCTGTAATTAACCATGCGAAAAACGTAAAATTATTATGCTTAAACGGATTTATATGTATCTTTATAGAAGTTAAAACTAATCAACACACGGAATTATGAAAAAGTTTAAAATCCTTACCGCAGTAGTCCTGAGTGGCTTTCTGTTATTACAGGCATGTGATGATGACCTGTTTGATGTTACCGAAACTTTTAGTTTTGAACAAGAGTTCGTTGTCCTTTCAGAAGATAGCTCCATTGATCTGTCTTCTTTGTTCAACCTTTCACAGGAGAATGATTTGATTAACAAGTATGGCTCAAAGATAAAAAGAATTGAAGTACAGGGGGTCAAATACTGGCTCACGAGCTTCAACGGAACCGAAGATCAGATGTTGAATACACTGCAGTTGCAGGTAGCCAACCCTGATGGCTCTGATGCCAGAACCATGGTGCAGCTTGAAAACATTGCCTTGCATCAGGTTATTAATAATCCTGTTAATCTGCCTATTGATACCGAGGGTGTCAGCAAACTGGAAGATCTTGTGAAGGTGCAGCCGCACACTCTGATGTATTTTCTTGATGCCGGCATCAATGAAACACCTGCGGATTTCACGATTGTTTTCGAAGTTACTGCGAAAATGACCGCTAACCCGCTCAACTAAAAACACCATTGATTTGAGCAGTTCGGAAGGCTCACAGCAACACCTGTCTCAATCAGAGTTATACGCTTCGGCAAGCTCAGCGACCGGATTATTTCCGGCGTTCCAGCAAGTCATCAATTTCCTGAATGATCTTTTTCTTTTTACCCGGCTGTAACCCCATTTCATTGAGCAGGTATTGCTTTTCCTTTAACTGACTGCACAAAACCACTTTTTTGTCAAGCAGATAGGTTTTCTGTTTTGCGTTGAGACCGGTAAGAACAGTAATCGGGAAAACGCCGGTGCTTTCTATCATATCTTTCAGGCTCTTGTTTTTGGGGACACCCCAGCTGAGCATATGCAATCCTGCGCATCTGCCAAATTGCAGGGCGTCATCGGTAAATCGTGTGTTGGTGACAATCCAGCCATGAAAACGTGTTTCTCTGTACTCAGGCAGCTTCTCACGAAATGAAATGATATCCTCCACCCGCGATTTTATATACAATGGTACCTTTACATTGGCATATTTCCCCTGGCTGTTATAGTATTTGCATTCCACCAGGTACTGGGTATTGTTGTGGGTAGCCACTACATCCACTTCATGGGTAACACAGCGTCCCTGCATGATTTCTCCAACCTGTATGTCGAACCCCTGGTGAGCCAGCACCTGTGCCACAAATTCCTCAAAGGGATATCCTGACGGGCCCAGTTCCATTATCGCTTTTTTCAAACTGTAACGGGCAGCATGGGTGCTTTTGCGTTTGCGAAGCATGCTGAACGCCTTCCTGTAAATCTCACTGGTTTGCATGCCCGGTTGCAATTGGGGCAAAATCTCCGCAACTATTTCTTCCACAATGTCATCGGGTGTGCCGGATCTGCGCAGCGAATTGCGCAATTTCTCCGGATCAAAAGGTTCCTTCTCTCCTGAGGCCTTTTCTACTAATGGCTGTTTGTTCATAATAAGGTGTTTTGGGGATAAAGATAGGGATGTTTTTGAAAAAGGCATCGGATAATGAAACCTGTTTATGCAAAAAAACGGCACACAAAAAATGTGTGCCGCGCTCTTGTGAATATGGTATTATAAAGCAAAAAATATCAGAAAGCGAATTTGGCACTTACTACACCCACCCTATTGGAGAAGCGGGCAATATAAGACCCTTTTGCCAGTGGCAGGCTGACCTGCCCGTTGGCATACTGCGAAAGAATTAAACGACCCTGAAGGTCAAAAATCTCCAGCATACCTGCCTCCTGTCCGGGGGTTACGATGAATAACCCCGACTGGTTTTTTACCACGTTGATTTTCATGTTGCCGCCTTCTTCGCCAAAATAGGCCGCCACAGGGCCAAAGAATTCAAAGGCACCGTCAAAATCCATCTGCTTCAGGCGATAGTAATTGACACCATCCATGGGTAATTGATCGAGGAAGGAGTAATGCAGCAATCCATTATGATTGTAATTTCCTTCCACAAACCCAATGGGCTGCCATACTCCCATTCCTTCATCAAGCCGCTGGATCTCAAAGCCCA
>SLPR01000185.1 GCA_007131895.1 Bacteroidales bacterium
ATATGATATGGGGCAAATATCTCTCCATCAGGTAACAATTCCAGCTGCATATCCCGGATACGATAAAGCCCTCTCCCTTCATCCAAAGCATAAATTCCGCCATGGATATTGGCAAGAAATTGGAAGTAATTAAGTGAATTCAGGGTAACAATCTCTTCACCATTGTAACAAAAAATATGATCATTACTGTGAAAAAAAACGTAATTGTGAGTTGTATGTATACTCCAGACATCGGCAAAGTTACGATATCGTTCAGGAACTATTGGCAAAAGGCTGACATAAACAACCTGTCCGTTTTCCTTTTTCTGAAGGTATCCAAAGTCATTCTGGCAGCCTACGTATATCTTTCCGCTATTATCTATTGCCAATGATCTTATCAGGGTCTTATTCTCCGGTTGTGCTATCAGTTGCCAGTTTGCTCCATCAAACCTTAATACCCCAAAGTGATTGGCAAAATACATCATTCCAAGAGAATCTTGCACAACAGACCAGCTGTTTGAACTGGCTTTATATTGTTCAATGGTAAAATTGGTAATGGAGGGTAAACCCATATGATGATCCTGAGCTATTGCCCGGGCATAGGTTAAGGGAACCATTACAAACAACAGACATAATGAACAGAAGGCTTTTCCTGCAGTTAGAAACACTTGCTTATGTAGGTTTTAAAAATCAAAGTCAACGGTCACAACCACAAATATAATATTTCTCAGGAATAAAAAAAGATCCTTTAACAGATGTTTCAAAGAACAAGTTTATCAGACAAAATTGCATGGTTACTTTTTTTTTGAGTTTATGATAAACCTAAATTTGTTATTGGCAGATTATTTTTAATGACTAAGCTGCTATAAAAAAGAGGTTGCCCATCTGGGGACAACCTCTTTATGATTGAATAGCTGAAATATTTATTTTTTTATAAATTTTCCTGTCAGCAGGGTCTCGCCATGACTTGCCCTGATAAAATACAAGCCATTGGGCAGGTTGCTTACATTTATCTCTATGGATTCACCAGATTTTCTTTCCTGTATTACAAGCTGACCTGTCACAGAGAAGATTTCGATGTTTAAAGTGGAATCCTCATCCCGAAGTATAGTAAGTCTTTCATAGGCCGGGGAAGGATACATATGAAACTTCGGATTCGAGACCAGTTCATCTGATTCATCAGATTCATCATAATCAGCAGATGAAGATTTGGTTGTCGATGCAATGGTTTGGCTGTTATCTACATCCCAGTAGAATCCAGTTTTGCTTATGTTATCCACTATGATGGCAAAAGTAGAAGCATTACGGATATTGGGAGTTTCAAAAACGACTTGGCCATTTTCGTCTGTACTCCCACTGGCGGTACCGGAATAGGATCCGGACCATGTAACTTCAACAGATGCGGCACTTACAGGCCCTGCCGATGCACTTACATCAATCAGGGCATTTGCCCTGGTATTGGGTCCTCTTGCTATGGTAGTAAGTTCGATAGTATTGGTCATTGGCAGATCCTCGCCGCCGCCATTATTGTCATCAGATACGGTTATAGAGCTGGTGGCGGTATATCCCCCATCGACCGTTGTAACGGTAATAATGGCAATACCTTCGGCTATGCCTGTTACGAGACCAGAACTGCTTACCGTGGCAACAGCAGTATTGCCCGATGACCAGGTAACGTCCTTATTATCTGCATTCTCAGGAGATACGGTTTGCGAGAGTTGCACTGTACCATTTACCTCTATTGTGGCTGAAGCAGGGCTTACGCTCACTCCGGTTACGGCTACAGGATCGGGATCGGGTTCACCACCACTGCCATCATCTGCCTTATAACTATCCAGATTGTCCCAATAGTAAGTATCACCTGTGAGTGTGTTAGGCGCAAACAGGATAACCATGTCTGCAATAGCGGTATGTGAAGCAGAGCCATCAGGACGGTCAGCAAAATCGAACACAATGCGCTCCCACTCGCCATTCCTGGTTACCTTACCAAAATACCGGCTATGTCTTCCGGTAGGATAGTTGGTAGGAGAGGCATTGGATGTCTCCAGCTGAATAATTATATCTGTACCCACAGGTGCCGAAGTTAGCACGTCCATGTAAAACTTGCGTTCCTTGTTGGAGTATTCGGATGCGTCTGGGATGCTTTGCAGCACATCGTAAAAAATTACATCATATTGTGCATCAGCAGCTCTTACATACCTGGCCGAATTTTCTGATGGATTCAGTGCTGAAGGGTTGGGATTATTCACAACAGATAAATTACCATCACTTGACTTGAAAGATATTTTAGCGGGCTCATCGAAATTCTCAAAGGCAAAATCTTTCAGGTAAAGGGGCTCAACCAGAACATCCACCTTTAGGGTTTTGGTACCACTACTGGTTGACACTTCGGCGATCACATCACCCCCTGCAGAATCAAAGTCGATGGTTACATTGGGTGTACCTTGCCCTGAAACAATGGTGGCACCTGCTGGTACTGACCAGGTTACATTGGTGTTTTTGGAAACATTTCCAATAGCATACTGTACACCCCCGGCCATGTATTGCACTATCCTATCGCCGGTAATGTAGGGCTTAAACCCGTCATATACCCTCACGTAGTCTACCTTCATGGTAGCAGGAAATATGTTGTTATCCACTGCTCCACCCAGGTTGCCTCCCACGGCAACATTCAGGATGAAGTGGAAATCCTGGTCGAAAGGCCAGTGATAGGGTGCTACATCTTCCGCGGTTTTTGTTTGGAAGAGATAGTCGTCAACAAACCAACGAATAATGCCAGGTTCCCATTCAATGGCAAAATCATGCCAGTTGCCCGGAAAAACACCTGTGTGCCTGGTAAAGGTAGTGCCCTGGTGCTGGTTGTTGGGCCAGTCGTCACCATAGTGGATATACCCCAGGGTACGATCGGGCTGCCATCCGATAAATTCCATGATGTCAATCTCTCCGCTCTTGGGCCAGCTTCCATAAACATCATCAGTAGGCATCATCCAGAAGGCGGGCCAAAGGCCACCTCCCGCAGGCAGGTTGATCCGCGCTTCAAATCGTCCGTAAGTCCAGTCACCTTTATTAATGGTTCGGATTCGGGCAGATGTGTATTCTTTATTACGCACCCTTTCTCTCCTGGCAGTAATATGCAGGTGCCCATTACTCACGGTGGCATTTTCAGCCTTATAGTACTGAAGTTCGTTGTTTCCCCATCCACATATCCCTTCAGCGCAGCCGTCCCCTACCTGAGGAGTCCACTTGTTAAGATTCAGGGCTGTACCTTCAAACTCATCAGCCCAGATTAGGTTTTGGCCAAACGTAGTGTGGTGGTAGAACATGATCCCCAAAAAAAAGATTGATAATCCAAATAATGATAGTCGTACTTTCATAATTGTGTATTTTGGTTTAGGTTGAAAAAAACTGAATAAATTGAGAAGCAATTATCTAAACAAATAAAAGTCATATTCTTCACTAAACCTATTTTTCTCGCATCATTCGAATACCACCCTGCTACCATTTTACTACTACATAACAAAACATCTTGTCTTCTAATTAAAGTTGACAAGATGCTGCAGGTTGGTTTTTGCTGGCTAAGGTGAAGTTCAGGAAAAGACAGACAACCCGTTATGCCATGTTTTATATGCAACTAGCCATTCCTATGGTAGGGTTTGGTCTTTTTCAGATTGTCGGTTGCAGTCTTCAGCCATTTTTTCACGGGCCAGTCGAAGCCGGCTCCATGCATGTAGTTATAGGTTGCCACACGCAGTGCCTCACCCAGGGGATCGAGCGGGATTTGCTGCCCATCAGTAAAAGGGATTTCGTTGTTGGCAAAGGAGCCTTCAGTATGGGGCAAATGCCGGGCACCAAACAATTCAGGTTGCTTTCCCGAAGGGCTGTGCAGGGTCATGGCAAAGCGATGCCAGAAGGCCGACTGCAGCACTCCCTGTTCAAACATCTGCCTTACCACATCCAGTCCCTGCAGGGTTTCCTGCTGGGTCTGGGTGGGAAAACCATACATAAGGTAGGCATGCACCATAATTCCGTGCTGTGAAAGATTGCGGGCCGTTTCAAAAGCCTGCTCCACAGTTACTCCTTTGTTAATAAGCTTAAGCAGGCGGTTGGAAGCCACCTCCACCCCACCAGATACGGCAATGCAGCCTGCACAGGCCATCAAAAAACACAGCTCAGCAGTAAAGGCTTTTTCAAAACGAATATTCGTCCACCAGCTTACCACCATCTTACGCCGGATGATTTCTTCCGAAAGCTGTCGCAGCAATGCCGGCGAGGCAGCCTCATCTGTAAAGTGAAACCCGCTGTATGCAGTTTGCGCCATTACCTTTTCCATATAATCGCATATCTGCTCTGCTTTCAGGGGCTCATAGCAACGGATATAGGGAAGAGAGGTATCACAGAAAGCGCATTTTGCCCAGTAGCAACCATGGGCCAGGGTGAGTTTGTTCCAGCGGCCATCGCTCCATAGCTTGTGCATGGGATTGGCCACATCAATAAGAGAGATATACTTATGCAGCGGCAGATCGG
>SLPR01000147.1 GCA_007131895.1 Bacteroidales bacterium
AATTTTTTCGTTCCATATTTTTGAAAAAATCCTTTTATCACTTTCATAAGCATCCAGGGTGGCATGCAGGTAGAAATTCTCTTCATCAGAAGTCAGGATGGTATGGGTTGAGGTCTTAACATTCCATTTTCCACGCTTAAGGCTTCTTTGAGATTCTGTTTCCGCTTTTACAGAATCCAGAGAGTCTTCCCTTACTGAATATTTCTCGAGGGTTTGCTGTGAAATTTCAAGATCAATTTCTTTCAGGTAAAAAGTGCCTTCGTTTTTGTCTACTTCCATACAATCCTCATCTTTGATAAGGTCTCTGTTTACATTCCATTTGTAACGGGGTGCATGGATAATTTCTTTTTGGGTGACAGGCTGTGCTCCTTCAGCAGGCTGAAAGTTTACTTCGCCATCTCCCTTGCCCTCGATTACCGGCAGGTTCAGAAAGCTTTCCTGGCTATAGATATGCATCATTACCAGCTCCGGAGGTGTCCATGCCAACGGAAAATAAGAAGTGGAAACGGAGAGACGTATTTTATTTCCGGCAGGAAAAACATGTCCGATTTCATTCAGGTTTACCTTGATATTGTATTTCTGTCCTGGTCTCAGTTTTTTGGGTTGCTCGTGGCTCTCGCGATGACATAGATTAAGAACGCTGAAAGTTACGCGGGTTGTTTTGCCATCAGGGGCTACGTCCGACAGCCGCAAGCCAATCATTGCCACCGGGCGGTTTACCTTAAGCTGTATATGGGCTACCGGCATTCCGATAATATGCAGGTCTTCTTCCAGCGGCGGGCTGGTAAACACAAGAGCACCTCCGTCTTCATCGCGCTGGTCGCCGGGCAGATCCGGAGGAGCCGAGTATGAACACCATTTGCCTGCAAACATTCCCAAATTCAGCGGTGACTGTAAAGCCATGGCCCTGGATTCTTCCTTTTTTGCAGGACTGACCTTAAGTGTATGGTCGTTGCAAAGGGTGTATTTTTTGTTTTCTACTTTTTCTGAGGGCCACTGATTCAATCCAAGCCAGTAGCCCGGTCTTTCTTCATAACTGGTAAAAGGGTGCACGCTTTCCTGCACCCAGGCCTTCAGTGCGGGTTCTTTGTCTATACCAGTTTGTTTGTTTTTGAGCCACTGGTCCCACCAGCGTATGCATTCCTGCAAAAAGCCAATGGCTGGTCCGGGTATTCCATCATGTGGATACCTGTGGCTCCAGGGGCCTACCAGGCCCATGCGTGGTACTTTAAGATGCTTAAGCAGCCTGAACACCGAGTTGGAATAGCCATCTGCCCAGCCACTTACCGCCATCACAGGGCATTGAATGTCTTCATAATTTTCACATATTGAGCCATGTTTCCAGTAGTCGTCGCGGCGCTGGTGCTCCAGCCAGTTTTTAATCCACAATCCACTTTTGTCGAGCCTTTCCAGCCATATCTTTCGCCAGTTTTCGCCAATAATATCCGGATCCGGGGGGGTAGAGTTTCTGTCGAACATAACCGATGCCCATGAAAGGTTGTCGCCCAGAAGGCAGCCTCCCATGTAATGCACATCATCGGCATACCTGTCATCTGTTGAGCACACCGTGATAATGGCTTTGAGGGCTTTGGGACGTCGGGCGGCAATCTGCAGGCCATTGAATCCCCCCCATGATATCCCAATCATTCCCACATTGCCATCGCACCAGGGCTGCTCAGCCAGCCATTCAATGATTCGTTCTCCATCGCTAAGTTCCTGCTCCAGGTATTCATCAGTTATTAGTCCTTCTGAATCGCCACTTCCCCTGATGTCAACCCGTATACCAGCATAGCCGTGTCCTGCAAAATAACGGTGGTTTATTTCATCGGTTACCCGTTTAAAGTCGCGTTTGCGGTAGGGTATATATTCCAGTATTGCAGGTACCGGTTTGTTCCAGGCACTCTCGGGTATCCACATGCGTGCGGCAACTTTTGTTCCATCAGGCATGGAGATGTACTCGTTTTCTATTTCTCTGATTTTTTCGGGAAAGTCATTAATAAGTTGCATAAATCTTTCTTTGGTTTCAGAGGGCTGTCATTGTGTTTTCTTTCGTGCTTTATTCCTCATGAGACTCTACACTGATGTTGAGTTTATCCACCAGTTCATCGTATTTGCTGTAGAGCTCTTCTTTGCTTTGGGCTCCCATATGTATTCTTACCAGTTGCGAACTAAACGAATCCTGACCAGGCAATTCGGACAACTCCTGCCCTTTTTTTACATCGAGGTAGATTTTAGCATCAAATTCTTCTTCCAGTTGCTCCAAATCCTTATCAGAAGGAACTGCTGTTACTTTTCCTTTTTTGAAAAATACCCGGTGATGGAGTTTTCCTGCAATTTTATATTTCCCCTGGTATTTCTGCATGGAAGGCATTTTGCCAGTTGCCAGTTGTACCAGAAACTGATGGTTGGAGCTGCCGTGCACGAGTTTAAATATTTCGCTGTGCGATTGCGATATGCGTGTGTTCACTTCTAATAACCATATCTGATCATCCTTTTCATCATAAAAAAACTCGATATTGAAAACAGTGTTGTTGAATTTATTTTGCTTCATTACTTTTTCTGTAATGGCCATCATGCGTTCCTTTATTTTATCGTCAAGTTGTCCGGGTGTCAGATAGGCGAAAAAAGATGATGATTCATCATAGGTAACGGAATCGAAAAAACCGTGCTGATGCACCTGGCCCTTATATACAAAACCTTCTATAGTGAAAAGATTTCCTTGTATGATACTTTCGACAATACAGTAATTCCCGTCAATCTTTCTTGTTTCTTCTGGCAGTACAGAGGTGTCTGCAAGAGAAAGCATATGATTAAAAGGGTGTGCGAAATATTTTATATTTTGCCTGATTTCCTCAAGGCTTTTATCTAAATCCTGTTGGTTTTCAATTTTGTAGCCCAACTGGCTGCCATAAGATTTTACGGGTTTGAGCCAAAAAGGTGTACTTATGGTGATATCTTTCAATTGATGATTGCTGAAAGGATCCAGGCAGGTAAACTCAGGAATATTTGCCGGGACTATTTTTTTTTGCTCCAGCCTGCTCCAGTATTTGTGTTCGCAAAGCAAAGGGCTGAAAAGTCCGGGCCCGTTCAGCCCATATTCCTCACAAAGATAAAAGACCGGCAGCATGGCGGGGTCATAAAAACCGATAATGGCATCAATGGTACCCTGATGTTGGTTAAGTTGCTTTTTTGCTTGCCCGATTATTTTTTCATAATCAATCAGATCGCCCTGCAGCAAAATCATAATTTCTTCAGCCCTGAAGAGAGAAATAAAGTTGTATTGCTCAGCCTGTTCTATGGAATTCAACTCTTCCAGGTTGTAGTCGTCGATTCCGAATATGAAGATGTTTTTCTTGTTTCCCATAATGATATAAAATTACAAAAAAAAGAGATATCCGGAATAACATATAGGTGATAAATTGCCCCAAAAAGGTTAAAAAATACTACAAGGGATGAGTAAATTGCTGATAAAAATACCTGCTATTGCCCGAAGTTAATACTTCAGGCATTGCAACATACTTCCCAATCCTTAAAAACGGCAACGGGCTGCCAGGTTATCAATTAACCCTGATAACAGGTATTCAGATTCTTTCGTTTTTTTGTAATTGGGATTATTCTCAATCCAACCTCAAAAAGGTAACATGATATTTACCTGAAACCCTTTCCTTACAGACGTTGCAGGGGAGTGAACTATGGCTTAGCATGTGCTGTCCGGAAGAAATTCCAGCTTGCACAGCATCCGGAAGCTTTCGGGCTCAACTATGAGAGAAGTGTCCGGTGCATGGTAAAATGTACGAAAATGTACGTGTTTTGGTGAATGCGGTTCAGTCTGTAAAATGTAAGCATCAGTTATATAGCATGTTATAGCAAAAGGTGCAGAATTTGTAGCGAAATAGTTTTTTAAACTCACCGGAAATGATAAAAAACTACCTGCTGCTTGCCTTCAGGAACATGAAGCGGCAACCCACAGTGACATTTATCAATGTCCTTGGACTGGCCTTCGGAATGGCCGCTACCATTATTCTTACGCTGTTTGTGAAACATGAGCGCAGTTTCGAAAATATGCATGACAATGCCCCCCGGGTTTACCGGCTCATAACTAAATTTCACGGGCATTTCGACTATACCATTCCCTTTACACTGGCATTGACAGGTCCCGGTCTTGCGGAAAATATACCCGAAGTGGAGTCTTTTTCGCGTATTCTGTCCAGACATACCACCATAGAAAAAGATGACAAACACTTTACAAACATCCGCGCCTTTTATGTGGATTCCTGCTTCAGTGACATTTTCAGCTTCGCTGATCTGGAGGGAGATCCCAAAAGCGCACTGAACAATCCATCGCATATTATTCTTACACGGAAAATTGCAGAGAATCTTTTCCCCGATGGTTCTGCTGTGGGACAAGTGCTGGAGATAGATGTTTTAAGGATGGATATTGAGAGGGATCAGCATGAAACCCGCAGAAAACCTTTTGTGGTTGGGGCTGTACTAGAAGA
>SLPR01000216.1 GCA_007131895.1 Bacteroidales bacterium
AACTGGAGCAAAACGGCAACGCCGCCTCCGTAAGATATCTGGCTATTGTTGCATGGTTTATCCTGGTGATTGCATGGGTCAATTTTTTCAATCTTTCTACCATTGCCGCCATCCGCAAACTCCGCGAAATAAGTATTCGCAAGGTTAACGGGGCATCACGAAAGCAACTCCTATCCCAATTGCTTACCGAATCTGCCGTTATCAATCTCATTGCCATTGCTATCGCTTTGCTGTTGTTTGAAATTGTTTCACCGGTGTTTTTCAATTTTGCAGATCTTCCCACCAATGTCCCCATCTGGCACCAACCCTGGGTGTATGTCCTTCTGGTGGTAGCTTTTATTGTGGGAACTCTTTCAGCCGGCATTTATGCTGTAGCAGGAATACCTACTTCCCGCCTGATTGACCTGCTCAAAGGAATCAGCTTAAGTTTGAAAGGAAAAACATCCACAAGGAAGTTGCTGGTAACCCTGCAATTTGTTATTGCCATCGGGCTGATTGCCGCCACTATCGGCATTACAGGTCAATACCGGCTGATATCACAAAAGCCACTGGGCTTTTCGCTGGAAAACAAGCTGGTTGTGCATTCTCCTTTGCTCAATGATTCTCTTTTATTAATCCGTTTCAATACCATGAAAAATGAACTGGAGAAAATCCCTGAATTTGAAGGTGCAGCATACTCCTCGGTAATTCCGGGCAAACCCAATATGTACAACAGAGATGGAATTTATCTGCACGGAGCCGAACCCACCACAGGCAAAAACTACAGGATTACTGAAGTTGACCCTGCTTTTATCGGAGTTTATGAAATCGATCTCATTGCCGGGGAGGATTTTTCCGGTCATACCCAGTCAGACTGGCTCAGGGTATTATTAAACCAGACGGCTGCGGCATGGGCTGGGTTTGAAAGCCCCGAAGAAGCGGTAGGCAGGCAAATGGTCATTGAAAATGCGACATATACCATTACCGGTGTCATTGAGGACTTCCATCAGCTTTCGCCAAAAGAAGTGATTGAACCGCAGATTTTTCGCATGCCCAGAAGGCACAAGGGTTATCTGACTATCAATTATGGCAGCACTCCTCCCGAGGTCGCTGCAGAAAAAGCACGTGTCATTTACACAGCACATTTCACCCAGCATCCGTTTGAATATTTTTTCCTTGATGATTACTACAATCATCAAAATTTAGGTGAGAAGAGATTTGGAGTGGTCTTCGTCATGTTTTCCGGGCTGGTGATTCTGATTACCATCCTGGGCCTACTGGGACTTTCCGCTTATACCGCTGAACAAAGGCGCAAGGAAATCGGCATCAGAAAAGTGCTGGGAGCAAGCCCGCTGAATATATTCAACCTGATGTTTCGCGATTACATTGCCCTGTGGGCTATTGGAGCTATCATTGCGCTGCCTGCCACCTGGTACCTTATTGACAAGTGGCTGGTTTCTTTTGCCATCCGCATTGAACCGGGTTTATTCTTCTTCCTGTTTCCCCTCGGGTTTGTTTTGCTTGTGGCCCTTGCCACCGTGTACATTCAATCCGGTAAAATAATCAGGATGAATCCGGTGGAAAGTATACAGGCGGAGTAACTGCAAAATAGAGGAAAAAACCAGGTGAGGGCATGACTTCAGTTCATGCCCTCACTATTTTAAACCCATAATCGTGCCCGGGAAATTTAGTCAGGGCGAGAGCCTTACCTTTACATCCTCTGCCATCACCATAGAATCCTATCGCCGCATGCTCAGTTATTCAGGTTCTGAGCGGTACGTAACAGGTTCATAAATTCAGCCCGATTCCCCTTCAGCATGCCTCCCCTACCCCCTTCTTTGTATCTTTCTTTAATGGTTAGCCGTTCTGTGTTTCTGTCGGGCCTGACGAAAGGCTTGGTTATCCGGTTTACGGTAAATAGTTCAGGAACAACAGACAATTTTGAAATCATTCGCAATCCCGGGGGTTCACTGTTCGAAAAAAGCAGTAGATTTGACAAAAAGTTGCCAGGGCTGGCAAGCGGCCCAACTGAGCGGCAGCAACCCGAACTAAACAGTAAGGTTCAGAATCGTTTTCAGAAAAAATTAAGAGCAGATAAAAACATAAGTTTCCCAAAGCAAAACCCTTCAACATGATAGCATTCATCCACCATAAAACCGGCACCCTGATATTTACTTCTCTTTTGTTGCTGATTTTCGCCGCATGTCAGGCTGGTCAGCCGCCGCAGGAAGAAAAACATCTTCCTGAGGATGCTTATCTCAGATGGTGTCCGGGCAATGAAAACCTGCCCATTTTTACTACCGAAGGAGATATTTTTCTTTTTGAAGAAACCGTTACGGATATCACATACGATGTCGAACCCGGCATCAGCACTCCTGATTTGCTAATAGCCATTGCCCGAAAATTTATCCAGACTCCATACGTAGCCCACACCCTGGAAACTGAAGAAGAAGAACATCTCGTTGTCAATCTGCGTGAAATGGATTGCACCACTTTTGTGGAATACATGCTTTCCATGACACTGATTATTCAATACGGAGATTCTACCTTCTGGGATTTCGCCCAGACCCTTGGCTGCATAAGATACCGTGATGGAGTCATTGACCAGTATCCCTCCCGCCTGCATTATTGCTCTTAATGGCTGCAGAACAACACAAAAAAGGGCATCCTCACCCTGGTAAGCAATGAACTGGGCACCACCCCTTTTGACTCCCATGTGCACTTTATGAGCTCAAATCCTCATTTGTACCGGCAACTGGCAGAGCCGGACTTTGTGAGCAAAATTAAAGAAGCAGAAAAGGTGGCATCCACCTTCCCAATGAATTACTTACCCAAAGACCAGATTAAAGGTATCGAAAATAAGATTCAGGATGGCGACATTATTGCTTTTACCACCAGCATTGACGGGCTGGATGTCTCACACACCGGCATTGCCCTGCACCAGAACGGGCGGCTGCATCTGCTTCACGCCTCTACCCGCACTAATACTGTTGAAATCACCCCAGTGCCTTTGAGCGAATACCTGCAACCCATGCGCAGGGTCACAGGAATACTGGTAGCCCGAATAGCCCATCAACAAAATTGAGAAACGAAACCACCGAAACAAAAACCCGGAATGATTTACCAGCCAATAATTGGATTCCCCAATCATTGGCTCCATCTATAACTTTTAAATCTGCGGTTTAATAAAAAAATCAGTAGAATACCTATTTTTTATAATCTCTTTTGGCATACTTTTACAACAATGCATAAACCATAAACTACGGAAACACCACTAAAATTTACTATCTCCTGAATCAATGTTTTATAAAGGTTGCAAAACAAAAAAAGCACTTATGAACTTTTGGGTTAACACAAAACAAGTAATTTTTCTGCAAATAAACCCTGCATTATTACTGGTTTTGGTTTTCCTGTATTTGTTTCCTTCTGCAATCGCTGCACAATCTATCCGTGAGAAAAACAGACTTAAAGAACCCGGGACTATAATTATTGGCGATGATATCAATTACCCACCCTATAGTTTCGTTAACGAACAGGGGGAGCCTGCCGGTTTCAATATAGATATTGCCAGGGCGGTAGGAAAAGAAATGGGGCTTAATGTTGTCATCGTTCAGGACAGATGGGAATTGATTCGTGAGGCGCTGAAAAACGGAGAAATTGATGCCATCTCGGGATTGTTCTACACACCGGAAAGAGCGCAAATTTACGGCTTTTCTTCCCGTCACAGTGTAAGCAACGGTGATATCTTCATCAACAAGGAGAACTCCCTGGGATCATTGAAAGACCTCAAAGGCAAAGAGGTTGTTGTGCAAACAGCCGATGTTTACGCTGAATATCTCCTGCAACTTGATCTGGACATCAAAATCATAGAAGTAGGTACAGTTAAAGAAGCCATATCTCTTTTAGAAAAGAGGGTTTATGACTATGCCGCGGTTTTAAAACTCCCTGGGTTGTATTCCATTTCTGAAAACAATTTTCAAAATGTGAAACCTGCAGGGATTAACTTTATGCCTAAAGATTACTGTATGGCAGTAAAAAAGGAAAATGAAGACCTGCTGTATACGCTAAATCTGGGTTTACATATCCTCAAAGCCAGTGATCAATACCAGGCGATTCATGACAAATGGCTGGGAGTTTACGAACAAAAGACATTCAGAGATTTTCTGAAGGAAAACAACTGGATTTTGATCCTGGTGGGTTCCATTATAATGTCTCTGGTTAGCATCTCGGTATTACTTAAATTTCTGGTCAGTAAAAGAACCAGGGAACTGCAGCAGGTAAACCTGAACCTGCAACGCTCCAACGAAGAAATCGTCTTAAAAAACTTACAACTGGCTGAATCTCAAATTGAGTTGGAATTGCAACTTGAAAAAATCCAGCAACAGGGTGATATTATTCGTTTCAAACAAAACTTCCTGGCCAATATGAGCCATGAAATCAGAACGCCACTGACAGGTGTGATCGGAATCATTGACATCCTGGAAAAAACAAAACTTTCAACAGAACAGGCTGATTAT
>SLPR01000482.1 GCA_007131895.1 Bacteroidales bacterium
ATAATAATGTAACATTTGGGGGCTCTACCGTCTTTACTTTTGAAGTTAATTCAAAAAAGTACAGACGAGATTAACCTCCTGTATCCGGAAATCAACTCAATATATCTCGTTTTCACGGTTAGCATAAATTTTCAAAAGATGAAGATCCTGCTTATCTCACCTGCCGTAGATGCCGAAAAACGAACCAACAAATGGCTCATGATGCCACAGCTTGCCCTGTACATCCTCGAAGGATTAACACCCCCGGCTCATGATGTGAAAATTATCGAAGAAGAAACCGAATTTGTTGACCCCGACCAGGAGTGCGATCTGGTAGCCATAAGCTGTATGACTGCCAATGCCCCGCGAGCCTATGAATTGTGCGCAGCATTCAGAGAAAGAGGAAAAACAGTGGTATTGGGCGGAGTACATCCTTCTATCCTGCCCGATGAAGCCATGGAGCATGCCGATTGTGTTGTTGTGGGCGAAGCAGAAGGAGTGTGGGAAACCTTGCTTGATGATTTCCAAAACCATAATTTACAAAGAAAATACCACAACCCCGATCCCGACCTGCAGAAATACGTGCCCAAAGATTTTAGCACGGTTATTACTAAAAGCAATTTCCACGTCATACCCGTCATGACCACCAGGGGATGCCCCTATGATTGCGATTTTTGTTGTGTAACCGATTTGTTTGGCAAAAAAATCAGACATATTCCCATCGAAAATGTAGTAAGAGATATCGTGGAATCCGGAGCAAAAAGCTTTTTGTTTCTCGATGACAATATCATTGGGCATAAGAAATATGCAAAAGAATTGTTCAGAGCCATTAAGCCCCTGAAAATCAAATGGGGAGGACAGGCTTCGGTTTCGCTGCTGGTAGAAGATGATGAACTATTGCAGCTGGCAGCTGACAGTGGATGCAAATCACTTTTTGTGGGCGTCGAAAGCGTTTCGGTAGAGCAGCTCAAAACCATGCGTAAAGGAATCAAGGAGATTGCCCAACTGGAAAGCAGCCTGAAAAAAATCAAAAAGATGGGGATACTGATCCACGCATCTATGGTTTTTGGTTTTGACAACGATACCAGAGAAACTTTTGAGGAGACCGTGGCGTTTCTGCAAAAAAACAAAGCAAGCACTGCATCCTTCAATGTTTTAACTCCCTATCCCGGAACTAAGGTTTACGAAAACCTGAAAAAAGAAAATCGCCTTACCACCAACGACTGGAGGTATTATGATCACAATACAGTTGTATTTCAACCCAAAAACATGACACCCTATGAATTGCAAATGGGCAAAGTCAATGCGAGAAAAAGGTTTTACAGCATTCCATCTGTAGTGCAAAGATTGTTTGGCAATCTTTACAATCCACTCACCTACTTTTTGATGAACTACGGGCATATGAAGCAAGTGAAGGTTGAAGCCAGAAGGATAGACAGGCTCAAATCAGTTTTATTTGAAAATCTACATGCCTGATCATGGATGCGTTTGCCCGGGATGCATTCTTTAATCCAGGTTCCCAAATTACTCTTAATACCAATACAACCCGGTTCATTTCCGGTATGAACTGCGCTATAATTGCGTGATTTATGTAAGAAACTCCACCCATTGTGTAACAATACCTCCACCGGAGCAGTTACCTTTGTATTTGTGAAAATTCTTTCACAATTTAATCAAATGAATATGAGACTTCGTAAATTATTTCCTTTTTTAATTATTCCTATGGTATTATTTATTGCCAGTTGTGATAAAAATGATGATCCTTCTGCTGATCGTCCCCAGGTAACTTCCACAGTGCCACTTAGCGATGCAGTTGATGTAAATATCAGTGTAGAAATCACTGCAGATTTTAGTACAGCCATGGATCCTGCAACAATCAATGCTACTTCATTTACCGTAAAAAGGGGTTCAACTGCGGTTTTGGGTGTGGTTTCTTATTCCGGAAAAACAGCAACTTTCATCCCTGACAATCCATTGTTGCTCAATTCAGATTATACTGCAACAATCTCTACTGAAGCAAAAGATACAGATGGCAATCCTTTAACAGCCGGTGTAGTTTGGGATTTTAAAACGTTCTCCCCCCATTCGCCCGCCGTGGTAAATTTAATGGGTTCAGGAAATTATGTAATCCTGGCCAAAACCGCAATTACCAATAACCCCACATCCAGTATTACCGGCGATTTGGGTTTGAGTCCGGCAGCAACATCCTACATTACAGGGTTTGCATTGACCAATGAAACCGGTTACGCCTCTTCAGCCCAGGTAGATGGTAGGATATATGCAGCCGACATGGCCGACCCGGCCCCTGCTAATCTTACAACCGCCGTTGCTAATATGAGTACAGCATACGATGATGCTGCAGGTCGCACAGCTCCACATTTCATAGAGCTCAGCACAGGAAACATTGGTGGGAAAACATTGGTACCCGGTCTTTATAAATGGACAAATACGGTTACACTGCCTACCAGTATTATCATATCGGGAGGTGCCGATGATGTGTGGATTTTCCAGATCGCAGAGGACTTAACCGTAAGTAATAACGTGGCGGTAATTCTTGTAGGCGGTGCTCAGGCAAAAAATATTTTCTGGCAGGTTGCGGGAACGGCTACTTTTGGTGCAAACTCGCACTTCGAAGGGATCATCTTATCCATGACAGGTATTACTTTTCAAACTGGTGCCACCTTCAACGGAAGAGCACTGGCACAAACATCCGTAATCCTGGATCAAAATACTGTTGTTCAACCCCAATAGTTTTAGCAGAAGTCATTTTAAGTAAAAAGGATGCCTGATTTGAATTTCAGGCATCCTTTTTTTTGTCTTAAGAATTATTTTAAATTGCTATTCCACAAATATGTGAGATTTATGTAACATTTTTTCAGAATTGTGTAATTAGATTCTACGCCAATAATCCAACCTTTGTGCTACAAGAAACAAGAAAACCTTTTCAGATTCCGGTTTATGCGGAATATTCAAACCTAAACCGACAATATGGAAACTTTGCAAATTAACAGAACCATATCCTGGGAAGAAAAAAAAGAAAAACTCAAAAAAATATTTCCTGCCATTACCAATGGTGATTTGCATTTTAATGATGGCAAGGAAAAGGTGATGATAGAAATGCTGGCATACAAGCTTGGCATAACAACCAATGAGCTCCGCTATATCATACATGGAGTATTGTAAATTTTTTTAATCCTTTTAAACATTAACCCAAAAACTAAAAAATGAAGAAAACACTAATTACCAGCCTGATTGCACTTTGCTTTGTAAGCATAAGCGTTGCACAGGATTACAACACAGGCATCGGCGTGCGGGGCGGACCTTTTTCAGGACTTACGGTTAAGCACTTTATCAGCGAAAACACAGCATTGGAATTCCTTCTGGCCAGCAGATGGAGGGGATTTGAGATTACAGGACTATACGAGATCCACAACCAGGCTTTTAATGCCGAAAGGTTAAAATGGTATTATGGCTTTGGTGCGCATGCTGGTTTCTACGATGGAGACTATACACACAGACGATGGGGTGAAAAAGGAAGAACGTACAATGTATTGGGGCTGGATGGTATATTAGGCCTGGAATACAGTTTTACAGAAATTCCCTTTAATGTTAGCATTGACTGGAAACCTACGTTCAATTTTTTCGGATACTCCGGTTTCTGGGGTGATGGTGGTGCTCTTTCTGTTCGATATATTTTTTAAACGGAAAACGACTTTTTAAAACAGCAAGTATGATTTAAAGGCAATCTTTGAAGCATACTTGCTACTGGTCGCAAATGCTATAATATCCGACAAAATGGTATAAAATGCAACACAGCTAAAAAATTATTTAGCAAAAACATCATATATTATGGAAACAAAAAAGCATTTATCGGAAAAGAACCAAAACCAGGAAAATTACCAAAAGGGTAAAGCCATAAACGGATATTTGCATTCACCTGATCTGCCAGAAACACATAACGGTGACGGCCGGGACATTGAAAATTATAATTCGATGCGATTGCATGAGCTGGAAAAACGAAATGCCACACTGGAAAAGCTGTCCAAACAGCACAAAGCTGAAAGGGATGAACTCATTGCAAAAAGCAGAAAGTACATCTTAATCCTTGCGCATGATTTGAAAACTCCTTTCAGTTCTATTTATGGTGTGCTGGGAATGCTAAAGGAGTTGATTCATGAAAATAAATTTGATGAAATGGAAGAGTATATTGATATTGCCTCCAGCTCAGCAATTAACACCAACAATCTTATCGACAACCATTTGGCATGGGTAACTGCGCAAAATAAAGAAACAAACTTTAATCCTGTTGAAGTTAACCTGGAGCGGTTGGTGAAAAAGGAGATTGAGAACTGTCGTCTTTCGGTCAAATTGAAAAAAATCACTCTCAGTCAATCCATTGACCTCAACCTGAATGTTATGGCAGATATTCAGATGTTGAAAACCATAATAAGAAATCTGATCAACAATGCCATAAAATTTACCTATTCTAATGGAAATATTTC
>SLPR01000426.1 GCA_007131895.1 Bacteroidales bacterium
ATGATTTCTTGCTGCTCAAAAAGGATAATTTCAGTGTGGGTCTTGCCATTTCCCGAAAACTTGTAGATATGCTCGAAGGTAGCATGGGAGTGGAACAAGATAACAAAAAAGGGACGATTTTTTATTTTACTTTTTTCGCTACTCTTCCCTCCGGAGAGATTGTCAAAGAAGAGAAGTCTATGGAAGTGTCGCCTGAAAAAACCCTGGGAAATATCAAGGGAGTAAAAGTATTGTGCGTTGAAGATCAAAAGATAAATCAGAAAGTACTTGCTCTTATGCTGGCCCATGCTCAATGTAATACCATTATGGCAAACAATGGGAAGGAGGCCCTTGAACTGATGGATGAGAATGACTTTGATATAGTATTGCTTGATATGGTCATGCCGGTGATGGATGGATTGGAAACCCTTCAGATGATGAAACTGAAATCAAAGATTTATCCTCCGGTAATTGCTCTGTCCGCCAATGTACTGGATGAAGATAAAGACAATTATTTTGCCGCGGGAGTGAATGATTTTATCAGTAAACCTATAAACGCTGCTGAATTGTATAAAAAGATTGACATTTGGAACGGGCACTACAAGAAAAGTAAAAAGCAAAAAGCAAAGAAATGAATTGCTGCCCAAATAAAAGAATTGAGGTTATGAACCAGTTTGATCAATATCCGTTTTTAAATCCAACCACCCTGGCTATGCTTAAAAAAAGCACTGCTTCCAATCCTGCATTGCTGGCAGATCTTTTTCGCAGCTTCATTGATGATTCAGAAGAGTTACTGAGTGAGCTTGACAAAAGTACCGAAGAAAGGGACTTCGATGCTTTTTATACTGCTATACATACGCTGAAAGGACTTTGCGGTACCATCGGATGTACCAGAATGTTTGAGGTACTGAAAATTATGGATGGCTTAAACAAGGAAAAAGATTTTGAAAATTCCAATAATTACCTTGTACAACTGAAAACCGTTTTTGCGGAAACCTCAGAGGCTATTAATACTGAGGTTTTTATACCAGTTGAACAGAATAATAATGAAAATCCATAAATACGATACTACTTCAGAAAACCATAACAAAGTTCCGGAATCTTTTCTCAATGCATTGCCATTGCCGGTTTTGGTCTTGACTCAAGATCTTGTGGTTCTCTTTGGCAATGTGCGCGCTTTAGTTCTTTTTGATATAGAGCATTTGCTGAAGGGCGAGAACCGGGTTGAAGAATTATTTGAGCCGGACCTGGTGAAAATAATACATCAAGAAATATCCTCCCTGATTAAATCCGGTGAATCAAAGAATATAGATTTCAGCTTGCAACCCAAAGATACAACTGTTAAAAACCTCATAGCAGAACTTGCATTTATTGATAATCATTCAGGGTTATTGCTAATGAGTTTCAGGGATGTGACTCCCGAGGAAAACCTTAAAAGAAGGCTGGAAAGGCTGCATAAAACCTTTGACTCTTTTAATCCAGGCAAAACCCATGATAGTATTTTGTTCAGGAGGCTTGAAGAGGCCGTAATGCAAAGTGCCAATACCATTGTCATCACAAATCCTGATGGCAATATCATTTTTGCCAATCCCAGATTTGAACAGACCACCGGGTATACCTTTGAGGAAGCCTATATGCAAAATCCACGGATTTTAAAATCGGGCGATCAGCCTGATTGGTATTATGAAGAGTTGTGGAAAACAATTTCCAGTGGAAAAGTATGGAAAGGGGAATTTAAAAACCAAAACAAAGCAGGAGGATATTACTGGGAGTCAGCTACTATTACTCCCATTAAAGACGATGAGGGCAATGTACTCGAATATCTGGCCATCAAAGAAGAAATTACCGAGCGTAAAATGATTGAGGAGAAACTTGAAAAGACGCTTATGGATATGGAGGTTTCCAATTGGGAGTACAAAATGCTCAATCAGGATTTGAATCATGAGGTAGAAAGGAGAAAAACTGTAGAAAGTGAACTTAACCTTCAAAAGGAACTCTTGCAGGAACTCAATGAAAACCTGGAAAGCCAGATAGATACTGAAGTTAAGAAAAACAGGGAGAAGGATGAACTGATGCTTCTGCAGTCCCGGCAAGCTGCTATGGGAGAAATGATTGGAAATATTGCCCACCAGTGGAGGCAACCTCTTAATGCCATTGGCTTAATGGTATATGATCTAACCGATGCATTTCGTTTTGGAGAAATGGATGAGGACTATATTGCCAAAAGCGAAAAAAATATCACTTCCGTGCTTCAGCATATGTCAGGAACCATTGACGATTTCAGAAACTTTTTCAAACCCAACAAGGAAAAACAGACCTTTACCCTGTATGATGTTGTAAAAACATCTGTTTCTTTTCTTGATGCAACCCTGAAAAACTCGGGTATAAGGTTGATTACTGAAATAGAAAAGGATGTCAGGTTATATGGCTACTCCAGTGAGTTCGCACAGGTATTGCTTAATATTATTAACAATGCCAGAGATGCCCTTTTAGAAAACCACTCTCCCAACCCTGTCATTAGAATTTCCGGTTACAGGAAAGATCAATACGCATATGTTAAAATTATAGACAACGCAGGTGGAGTTGACCCTTCTATAATTCATAAAATATTTGATCCTTACTTTACTTCCAAAGAGCAAGGTAAAGGAACAGGCGTTGGTCTGTACATGTCCAAAACGATTATTGAAAGGAACATGGGAGGAATCATTTCTGTAAATAACCTGCGTAATGGAGCAGAGTTTGTTATTACGGTGCCGCTGAAGAAATCAGGAGGGTGAGAGTTGAGGCAAGATAATAGAGAGTAGTATGTTTGAATGGTTAATGGTCAACGGTGAATGATGTGAGGGACAAGAGAGAGAATAAAGAGTATAGGCCAGATAGTTGAAGCGGGGAGATAGTAAGAGTATGTCAATAGGAGGGTTTATATCCCTATAAATTAAAGGCTGTTTCAGAAATCTTCTTATCGCCTTGCAGCACCGGAGATTTTCTGAAACAGCCTTTTTTCAGCCTGCACACAAAACAATATCAGTGTGCATAAATACATTATTTGCGCTAAACTTCTTTGGTTTCTTTGATATCCACTATCTCGCCTGAGGAGTATTTGCCTTCGCTGAGGTTTTTCTTAATAGCAGTGAAGGCATCCAGTGTATATTCCACATCATCCAGTGTGTGCACGGCAGTAGGAATAATTCTTATGATTATTATCCCTTTGGGCACCACCGGGTAACCCACCACAGAACAAAATATATTGTAATTTTCTCTGAGGTCATAAGCCAGGTTAGTGCCTTCGCTTGTCTCTCCGGATAGAAATACCGGTGTAACAGGAGATTCGGTGTTTCCTAAGTTAAAACCCCGCTCTCGCAGCCCTTTTTGCAGTGCATTGGTGATTTTCCAGAGGTCTTCACGCAATTCGGGATGCTTACGCACCATGTCAAGTCTCTTAAGTGCTCCTACCACCAGCGGCATGGGCAATGATTTGGCAAAAATCTGACTGCGCATGTTGTACATAAGATAGTATATGACTTCTTTGGTAGATGCTACAAAAGCCCCTATTGATGCCATAGCTTTGGCAAAAGTGCCAAAATATATATCGATTCCGTCATTTACACCCAGGTGTTCGCCTACTCCTGCTCCTGTGGGGCCCATGGTACCAAAACCATGCGCATCATCCACGAAAAGACGGAAATTGTATTGCTTTTTCAAAGCGATAATTTCGTCCAGCTTACCCAGGTCGCCTGACATACCGAATACTCCTTCAGTGATAACCAGTATACCTCCACCGGTTTCCTGGGTTACCCGTGTAGCTCGTTCAAGCTGCTTTTTCAGGTTTTCGATATTGTTGTGCGGAAAAACAAAGCGTTTACCCAGGTGAAGTCTTACGCCATCAACAATGCAGGCGTGTGACTCAGAATCATAAACGATAACATCTTTTCTGTTTACCATGGCATCAATGATGGAAACCATTCCCTGGTAACCATAATTAAGCAGGTAGGCCGATTCTTTTCCTACAAAAGCAGCCAGTTCATTTTCCAGCTGTTCGTGCAGGTCAGATTGACCCGACATCATTCGCGCTCCCATAGGAAGAGCAAGTCCATAATCCCTGGCGGAATCGGCATCCACTTTGCGGATGTCGGGATGGTTGGCAAGTCCCAGGTAATTGTTAAGGCTCCATACCAGCTTTTCTTTGCCACGAAATTTCATACGGTTGGAAATATCTCCCTCAAGTTTTGGGAAAGCAAAATAGCCATGAATACGATCAGCATACTGACCCAATGGCCCCATGTTTTGTGTAGTTTTATCGAATATATCCACTTTTCTTTTCTTTTATTGTAACTGGAAAATTATGTGCAAAACTATTATTTTATTTGAGTTTACACAACAAAAAACGGGCCTGTTGTCTAATCGAACGAGAAAAAAGCAATGGGATCAGGACAAAGCTCCCTGTATTTTTCAATGTCTGCTCTGCTGCATACCCCCGGA
>SLPR01000574.1 GCA_007131895.1 Bacteroidales bacterium
ATATTTTATACCCATGCACCTTCAGGGAATAGCCCCAGCTGATGCTGCTCAGAGTGAACCCTGAGAATAAAAACACAAGGGATAGAACAATCAATGGAACATCGATTTGGATATCATCAAACACCAGGTAATCCATCCGGTGTAAATACCATGCAAAGAAACATTAGTGAGTCATATAGCAGCAGCCGGGTAATGGTTCATATTATAAAAAATTAAATGGCTGGGGTTAAAAAACCGGGCGAACAACCTGCACTTTCCGGGTATATGTGCCCGTGATGGTATAGATACGTACCAAATACATTCCGTTGTTTAAAACTGAGGTGTTCATTTTGTGTTTTCTGCATGTCTGATCATATTCATAAAGCAACCGCCCCGAAAGATCATAAACCTGAATGAGTCTGATCTCATCCTCGGAAGCAATGTAAAGGTTATCTAAGGCCGGATTAGGGTAAAGTACAACCGGATTTTCCCAATCGTGCATATCTGAATTCAATTCAAAAGATGCCCTCAGTTTATGATCCTGGTAGGGATTATCAAAGATGAAGGTTCCTGAATAGTCTTCTGCCATTTGCACTTCATCAATCACACTTACCCCATCAAGCCACACATTCTCAATCCTGTGGTTTGGGTCAGGGACAATCAGAAACTCTTTTCTGCTACAGGCGCTTATATTCATTGTGCCTGATGGAAAAATATGCCCATTATCTTCGGCAACACTATTGAGGGAATAGGCCATACAAACTTCCCCATCGAGGCTGAAATTGTTAAATACTATCCGCTTTCCATCTTGCGCCCAGGGATTATCAGAATCAAATCGAATGCGCACTTTGAGATGAGGATTGTCGTCGGCATCCTCCAAGTTGCTGAGGTCAAATTCTACAAGCTGGTACTGATTAGAGAGAGGAAATGAATAGGAACTGCGCAGTGATTGCCAGTTTACCTCTTCCGTGGTTGAGTAATCTATCAGCAGCCCCTTTGCGGCTCCTTCATCTTTGGCCGCAAAACGCAAAACAGGATTTTCAATACCGGCAGTAGACAAGTGAAGCACCAGCGAGCTCATCTTATCGCCCCAGGCAAGGGGTTGCTTAATCTGTATACCTCGCATGGTGGATGCATCATACGGTAAGTTGTTGTTACCATCCAATCGGTAGTTAAGAGGAGTTGGACTATTGCGTCGTTCCATGGATCCCTGCCGCCAGAGTTGGTGTCCCGGATAATAGGGATATTCAGGGAGGCAGGATTCAAACGTAAACCATGCACCTTCAGACAGAGTATAGTGAACAGGGATTTCTACCAGGGGAATATTGTTGGGAAGCTGATCATTAAACTGCCAGTAATGGACGAGCAATTCTTCACCGGTGGTTACAAAATGGGCCGTAACGGTAAAGTTAGAATCAGGATTCACCACCAGGATACTGTCGGTACCCGTATAACCTCCCTCCCAGTGGCTGAAGCGGTATCCCTTGGCCGGAATGGCAATAAATTCAACAGGTACTCCTTTAAAATAGAGACCATGCCAGGGGAAGGGGTTTTCTTCAACACCAGGGGTGTCTGAATGAATTGCTATAGTATTCACTTTAACATGCCCGTGAAGAGGATGCGTAACATCCACCTTTACATTCACGAAAGCTTCCAGATCAAAAAAGGAAAGCAAATGCTGTCGCATTTGATATGGCCTGTAGATGGCAAATTCTTCCATAACAGCCACACTGGAATTCCATGTTTCCATGTTTTCCCAGGTTGCCCAGCGTTGAAAATGTTCTTCCATGGCCGGTTCAAGCCTGTTTTTCATCTCACTGATTATGCCAAGAACATGCCCACTTTGAAAGCAGGTATTCAAAAGATCAGCAAAACGAGTTATAAATCCTGTTCTAAACTGTTCATTCTCAAGAAAACTCCTTAACAAAAGTGTTGACCAGGCGGGATTTGGCCAGTGCTGTCCATCTGGCATTGCAGCAAATTCCAGGGTATTATGTTTGTAGGAATGAGGCTCATCAATAAGTCCAAACCCAAAATCAGTATCATACATCATCCATCGCCAGCGGCCGTCGTGTCCGTAGGGAGCATCCTCTTCATAGCCGTTGGTTCGCTTACGCCAGAAATCAATATTGTTACCCGGCCAGTCGGTATTGCGCAGATAAATGTTGGCTACCTGGTAGTCCATAAAGCTGTTTTCGTCAATCCGTGTGAGGATATACTGGTAATGCTCTTCTTCGTGAAGACCATGGGTTTGAATATATTCCAGCGTCGCTTTGTAATGCAGATTATCTCCTTCAACAGGCGTATCTCTTTCAGTAAGGAGGTCAATGCTATCAGGATGCAATGCATAAACCCTTTCCAGATAGTGCTTGTCATATTTCTCCCTGATGTTGTGCAGCCCCCAGTATTCACCATTGAGAAAAACAATGGCAGGCTCATACAACTGGGTATCAAACTGAAGATGGCTAACCAGAGCCTGGCTCATGGCATCGCGAAACATAGTTCGTGGGGTAGTACCTGACCCCCAATAGTTGGTTGTAAAATCTTGTCCTGAATTGCGCAGGATCAATCTTTTAAACCCCCCGGATGCACTCCCTTTGAAAAAAGGATATTCCAGCTCGCTCTCTCCATAGGAGTTACGGGCGTACAGACGAAGGGATTTCATGGGAAATGAACGTGTTCCTCCTCCATGAAGCCTAATTCCTAACCTTTGGTTTAAGCCAGCATATGATTTCCCCTCAGGGATAAACTCCATATTGGCAGTAAATTCATGCTCAGGACCCCGACGGTGAAAATTGCCAGGGAAAGGCCAGGTAAAATTCAGGCGGGGGAACTCAGCCCGCCAATCATCTGCATCAACTCCGGGAGTATAAATCCCTTTTTCATAATCAAACAAGTAATCTTCCTGCAAAGCAATGGATATGATTGGCAGGGGTATTCTGTCTCTTCCCTCTGGGGTAACAAAGTAGGTATGACTGACAGTTTTACCGGGCAAGAATCCCTCACGGTATGCCCGGGCACGAATAACAGTTCCTTTGAAAACCGGTACCCGGGGAAAGTAGTTGGGGGGGTGCACTGTAGTAGCTTTATGGGTGAGCTTGTCATCAATTGCGGTGCGATCCTTTATTTCAAGGGGGGAAGCATATACATGGGAGAAAAACTGATCCTCCAGGAACTCTCCATCCGCAGAATCCGGATAGAAGGCATATTGATTTTTATAAAAATAGGTTTTCCCGGTAAGATTATCCGGATCGGGATCAGAACCATCAGTCGTGTATATGATAGTCACAGTGGGATCGGAGTGGGATAAAGACAGTGTGAAATCCTCCTCATATACCCCTCCGGTGTTTGAAAAGATTGGGGGATGTGTAATACCTTCAAAAGCCTCACCCTCATTCGCCCCACCCGGTGTCGGCTCATCAAAAAAATACCAGTCCCCTGTTCCATCGGGCTGGCGTCCGAAAGAAACATCTGTTGGAACAGCAACTGTACTGATGAACTCGATACAGTTGCCTGACGGGTGGGTGAGCAGCAGGGATTCGCCCGATGCGCTGATACTGAAACTGGTATGTAGTGTATTCTCTGTGCGGTCTTTGCCCGATGCCCACACCAGCAAAAACCTGCCCGGCTGCAGAATTGTATCAGGAAAAACCCATTGAAACGGAAGTGAAAAATGATCAGACAATCCCCATCCGGCAAGAGAAACAGGGTCCTCTCCGTAGTTGTACAGCTCCACCCAGTCTTCAAAATCTCCATCCTCGTCAGCAATGGTGCGGGCATTGGATGCCATAAACTCATTGATGGAAATGGCAGCCTGCCCCATAAGAGGATTGCAAAATGACCATAAAAGGATTATCCAGATTGCCTGGATTGCAAAGCTCCTGAAAAAGAAAAATATAACTTTTGTTGCTGGCTCCATGTGCTGTTGATCCAAAAAACCTATCTATCCCCATAGGCTGATCCTTTAACGCTAATGCAAAGATAGTGGAATAAATCATTATCCATAAGCCTGAGCAATCTAAACGCTGGTATCAAAACCAGAAATTTATATATTTATTCTTAACCTGCCTCAAAAAATTACATGACCCAACAAATACTAACCCATGCCAGAAAATAGCATCAAGGACAATTTAAATATCCTTCACCAGAAGATTTTCCGGAGCCTCCATAAGGGTATTGCTAAACTTTTTGAGCGTGTTTTTTAGCATATCAAGCTCTTCAGATTCCCGGGCCAGCAGTACATCCATCCCTTTGTGATCGAGTTTTTCCAGGACTCCTCTGATAGTAACTTTATGAATATCCGAAGCGGGCTGGAATGCATCCTCTTTGTGGTGCTCCGAACGTGTTTCTGTAACCAGTTGTACTTCCAGTAAATCATCCAGCACCTCTCTGACAATTTTTATAGGTATTTCAAGCAATTGAGAAATCTGTGGGGGTGTCAAAGGGCTTTCGCCAAGGGCAAATCTTTTGGCAA
>SLPR01000324.1 GCA_007131895.1 Bacteroidales bacterium
AAAGCAAATCTGGCAGGAGCGGTCCGGACAGATACTCACAACCCTTGAATCACAGCTCACCAATTTCCTGGGCAATCTGGCCAACACACTGGTAGACTTCATGATTGTGCTGGTGTACGTCTTTTTATTCGTGTATTACAGAAAAAAGTTCTCAGATTTTGTGATGATGTACACCCCTGAAAAAAAGCGGGTAAAAACCGGACAAATTCTAAAAAAAATCAGCAAGGTGGTATACCACTACCTATGGGGCAGAGCCAAAGTAATGACATTGCTCGGTGTGATGTATTATATTACTTTCCTGATTTTTGACATCCCTTTTGCTATCCTTCTTACCCTGTTCGGAGCCCTCATAACCATTATACCTTATGTGGGTCCGTTTGTCAGTGGGATTTTACCCATCTTCTTTGCTATCATCTATCTTGACGACGTAGGCACAATCATTCTTTTCACTGTAATCATTGTCACCATCCAACTGGTAGAAAGCTATGTGTTCGAACCCCTGGTCATTGGTAGTGAAGTAAAACTCAACCCTTTGATGGTTATTATTGCCATCATTTTGGGAGGGATGTTCTGGGGACTTGCAGGGATGATATTATTTGTACCCATGTTTGCCATGTTTAAAATTGTGGCCCAGAATACACAAGGGCTTGAACCCATCGGAATGCTGCTGGGAACCTCAAAAGAAAGCATGGGAGCAAGCAGCAAAGACAATACTAAGAAAGAAAGCATGGAAGCAAGCAGCAAAGACAATACTAAGTAAGTAAGTAAAAACAGAATGGGCCTCCCTGTTAAAAAATTTCCCTGCTAACCCTTATTTACAATTTCATACTTGCCCGGAATTTCAAATGGGAAAAAAATTCCCCAATAATTGTGCAATTTATTCACATTTGAGTCATACTGTTAACAATACTAAAATCCGTTTTTACTGACTTCATTTTTAAAATTTAAAACGGCCCTATTTCTCTGTTTTATGCCTTGCAAAAACAGCCTACAGCAAAGAAGCCCAAGCCTATAAATCTGTTTTTGAGCTTATTACCAGTATCAAGCAGAATCTTATTTGTCGAAATAATCTTTTTTAACAAGCCTTTTGGTATAAAAAACAAAACAAATAAAATTTTATTCTTTTATGCAAACGATATGCTCACATTCATTGGCATAATCTATGGATTAAAAAACAACAGTTTAACTTATTGTTCATTAAAAGATAATTACAATGAAAAAGCTGACGGTTTACCTTATCGGAATAATTATGCTACTGTTAAATGCAGCCGCATTGCAGGCAGAAAATGAAACCAGCTCGGCCCTTCCGGCTACCACAATTGAAAATATTGAATCGGCAGAGACTGAAATACTGGTCGAGAGGATAGAATACATCGATGAGATGGACAAATCAGATCTGAGCTCATCAGAAAAACGAGAACTACGCAAAGAAGTGCGCTCCATCCAAAAAGAACTTGTTCAAAGAGGCACTTACATTTACATATCCGGAACAGCAATAATTATAATACTTCTTCTTATCCTTTTATTATAGTCGGATTCTTTCTCAACAGATTTTTTGAGCAGGTATCTCAAAAAGGTGATCATCAAAACCACGATTCTCATCCTCAACATATTCATTAGCACTTCCTTTATTTAACCATTATTGAAGTATACACAAAGACCCGAAAATACTATTTTCGGGTCTTTGAAGTGGTTATATTTGATTGAAGATTATTTCTTCACAAACCTGGCAACCGAAGAACCGGTTTTGCCCTGACAACGGATGATATAAACTCCGTTTTGCAGATGTGAAACATCAAGCGTCAGAGGAATTCCTGCCGAAACAGCATATTGATTGTATCCGGCAACAACTTTTCCGTCCATGCTCACTATGGTAACATCAACGATATCATCGCTGCCACCCCAAACCATTTGTAAACCTGAGCTTACCGGATTGGGATAAACCTGAAGATTTGAAACTATACCAATTTGCGGCACTGAAGTTACTTCTTCAGAGTAGAATAACTCAAAGCGCAGGAAATGTTCAAACTCACCCTTCCAGTCTTCCTCAACAAGGTATACATCGATCATTTTGACAGACTGATCTTCATTATATTCAAAATCGGCCTTTGCTCCCTCAACTATCTCCCAGTCATCACCATCATGAATGCTAAATGTATAGTAAGTTAAGTTATCCAGAGCATCGTAGTCCCATTCTGTTTTAAATGCTCCTTCCCAGCTTTCCTGGTCATGATCGTAATACTCTTGCTGCATCAGGATCATCTTTCCTTCATCGTTAAACGCCGCGGCCATTCTCATGAAGTTCATCCAATCGATTTCATCTTCAGCAATACCCTTATCAAAATCATCGAAATCCAATGCTTCAGGGTTGATTAATACAGTCATGCCGGTAAACTGCAACAAGTCGAAATTAAACCATTCGATATCAATATATTTTAATGTCTTTACCCAGTCTTCCTCAATCCAGTCCCATTGCAATGAGAAACCCGATTCCCAGGTATTGTTGTCGTCAAGTTCAAAACTCAGACGCGATTCCGGTTCCCATTTCTCTTCCCACTCATCGTACCATGAAAAAATCATTCCTACCAGAACATTGTTATCGTTGTAGAAATACTCATCCATTTCATCCTGCACCCACGAACGATTCCAGCTGTCGTAGTATTCCCAAATACGTACGGAGAGCTGATCATTTTCATTCATTTCGTCCACAGCGCGGAAACCATAATCAATTTCCCAGGCAGAGGCATCTTCATTGTAAAAATATTCTACATACAATACCTCTTCCCCAAACTTGTCCATTTCCATTTCTATGGCAAAATAGGGAACCCATTGGTCTGTCTCCCAAAAGAAAGTCTCCATGCGCACGATATTGCCTTCGTCGTCATAGAATGCTGCCTGTTTCTCGCCAGGCAAGTACTCTTTTTCAAATTCATCAATATACCATCTTTCAAGTTCCTTGATGTTGAAGGTACCATCGTAATAAACCGGGAGTTCCTTGGCAATCAACATGAAATCCTGGCCAAAATTAATATACATCAAGGCACTGTCGGCCTGTGCATTGTTTTTTACACCCATTATGCCAGCCTCCAAAAAACTGAATGGAGAAAACTCTTTTTCTTTTTCTTTTTTGTTTTCCTGAGCAGATACCCTGAATGCAGACATTGCAGGGGTGTGTTTTTTCTCTCTCTTTGCGGTCTGCTGCTGACCGACTCCAGGCAATACAAGCAATGCCAGAAATAATGCAAGTACAATTTGTTTCATGTCTTAATTTTTTAAAAAAGGAAAAGTGAATTATTTAATTATTTTAACCCTCGCACAGCAATTCACTAAACGCAGTTGCATTTGTCCGGGCAAAAAATGTCTTTGTCAAATTACATGCCAAAGACTACCAACAAACGGTTTCTTATAATTAAAAATCAATTAGCCTTAATAATGCTGTCTTTTTCGAAAAAACCCACAACAATGAAATGAATCAAATGTGTTCATTTTCGATCATAAAATGTCCGAAAAAGATCACTTCTGATTCCCCCCAAAAAAACATTGATAAAACTTGTGTTTTTTTACCTGACAATCAATATTTAATCGCAAAACCTTAAACACATAAAAGGAAGAGTTAACAGTATTAATTCAAAAAATACACTTTCAGGAAACAATACCATTAAACAAACTTTCAGGAAAAAACTTACTTTTATAAAACCAAACAGTCCATGAATAACCCGGTTGGGTTATAAGGACTGAAGCAAACTGCCGGCATAGTGAGGTTTACCGTTTCTTGCATACAGCAAAACCCGACTAATCGGCTGAGAATTTGCAGTGATTTAATCAGTTAGTGAATTTTGCCTACAGCTATGAACTATATTGTTCTGATCATCTTGCTCCCTTTGGTAATCATCCTGGCACTTTTGCTACTGCCAGGACATAAGTTTTGGCTTAAGGGTCTAATCACAATGACTGCATCAGTTGTATTGATGGCAGGCTCTCTGATTCTTATCTTTAAGCCTGCTGAAAGATGGCAACTATTTTTTCCTGTCTATTTTCCGGACCTGCTGCATCGCTTCAGTCATTTTCTTGATTTCACAAGTGATGGGATTGGTGGTATGCTCATGCTTTTCACAGGCATAATGCTTCCCATACTGGCTGCCGGCGCTATAACTTATCAAAGGAGGACGACTGCCGGAGATCATTTTTATGCATGGTTTTTACTTAGTGCGGGTTTGAGCTTTCTGATTTTTTCCACACTCCACATATATACGCTTCTTGTCATCTGGGGTGTTGCAGCGGTCCCCCTCTTTATGCTGGCAAGCGGCAACACCGAGGGTCTTGCTGCCACAGGAAAAAAGACCCTGATTCTTTTTGGTTCTGCCCATGGGCTCATGGCAACCGGGGCTGTAATGGCAGTTGCTCTCAGCGGCACCCCTTTCATCGACTCCATCCACCTTGATACTT
>SLPR01000485.1 GCA_007131895.1 Bacteroidales bacterium
AACCTATCAAAGCAATAAGCAAAAAGATGATAATGTGTTGTGTTTTCCATTTGTTATGCATCCAGAACATTAACCCCATGCTAAGTAGCAGGGAGAAGGGCATCAGTTGTATAAAAAGTTCACGGGTATACTGAATAGATAGCCCTGCAGCACCAACTGCAAAGAATATGACATATACAATCCTGATAAGGCTTTCTCTGGGGTATACTTTTAATCTGTCAAATACTGCTTCCATCAATTATGTTTTTATTTGTAGCTGCATAGCAGCGAAATATATAATTTTTGTGTTCAAATTTTTTACCGGGCAAAATTGCTTTAAAATCAATTTACATTGATATTAACAGCAAAAATATAAAATGGTTTTTTAAACATATCGATTTTATATTTACTTATCTTATCGGTTCAGTTTAGAAAACCGGGTTTCATTTATGATTGCTGAAATACTTCTATCTTTGCTGCTTTGATATCCCGATTGAAAGATATATGTTCAAAACACTGATTGTCCACTCCTGGCAAATGATGCGGCGCTCTGCTTTTTTTGAGAAGAGCATGTTTGCCAAAGGTTTTATTGCTTTTGTGGTCTTTTTCCTGGTGATGCATCTATATGGACTGGGACGAGCTCTTCCCTACATTTTGCAGGAGCACCTTCCTGACAGGGCACCGGCAGAGTGGGCTTACGGATTGCTTCCATTGATTTTTCTGGCTGATCTTATAATGCGGCTCTTCATTCAGAAAATGCCCGCACGACATGTTATGCCCTATCTTCATCTGCCTGTTTCCAGGAGTTCACTGTCGGGTTATCGTATATTTCGTTCATGGATTCATCCCATGAATCTGTACCTTCTGTTTTTTTTCTGGCCCTTTATCAGGATTACCATCAATCCTGCCACCAGTAGCCAGGAGTTGGGTTTGCTGGGTATTTTTCTGATTGCCGGAATAAACCAGAGTATTTTGATGTTACTCCGGACTCCGGGTACATTCAGTCGATTTACAGGGATACTGATGAGTATACTATGGTTGATACCTTCGGTTGCTTTTTTTTGGGAGCCGGATATTATTATGGAACATTCGCTCAATATCTTCCTGGGATTTGTTCATGGAAAGCCCGGTGTTCTTCTAACACCACTTGTAATAATCGCTGGTTTACATTTTATTATATTCAGGCAAACCCTAAAGAATTTTTACCGTATTGTTGAGGCTGATGAACGAACCGAAACAGTTGAAGGGAGCAATCCGCTGGAAAGAATTCTGGCTTCGGTTCCGGTTTTCGGGCAATACTGGTTGCTTGAATGGAGACTTCTGTCGCGCAACCGGCGCACAAAATCTATTTTATACAGTTCACTGCCCATGGCATTGGCTTTTGCAATATTTACAGGGATATGGATTCAATCGTCTTCACAGTATGGTTCAGCCTTAATTTACATTATAATAGCAGGTGGACTTGGAAGTTCACACCTGCAACATGCCTTTTCCTGGGAAAGCCACTTCTTTGATTTTATTGCCAGTCGTAATTATTCACTTACTGATTTCATAAGGGCCAAATTTTATTTTTACCTGATTCTGGCAATGTTGCAGTTTCTGGTTGTAAGTATTGTTCTGGTATTCCTGAATTTTGAGCTCTTGCTGCTATTTGCATCAATGACCATTTATACAGTTGGATTGGGGTTCTACCTTTTATTTAGGGCAGGAATACGACATTCTGCACGTATGGATCTGCAGGGAAAATCATCATTTAACATGGAAGGTGTTAGTGGTATGAAAATACTCATGGTCATGCTTCAGATGTTCATTTTACTTCCCCTTTTTATTTTTGGGTATTTAATCTGGGGTATAGCAGGGGCGTTGTTTCTTATAGCATTACCGGGAATAATCTTCCTGGCATACCACAAGTCATGGACCCGTAATCTGGCCAAACGCCTGGAGGGAAGAAAATATGCTAACCTGGCTTTATATCGTGAAAAATAGTTCATTATGAAAATACAAATCCAAAGTCTTCAAAAACAATATGGTGGGCAAACAGTGCTCAACATCCCTGAACTCGATATTACCAGTGGTGAGTTGTTGGGCATCGTAGGCAATAACGGGGCAGGTAAAACAACCATGCTTCGCCTTGGCCTTGATCTTATTGAAGCCACAGAAGGCCATTTCAGTATCGGGGACGAAAAAGTTCATGAAGGCACCCACTGGAAAAGACATACCGGAAGTTTTCTTGATGAAGGTTTTTTGATAGGGTTTCTTACCCCGGAGGAGTATTTTCACTTCAATGGCGAAGTTTATGGCATGTCAACCGCACAGGTGGATGAAGGACTGGAGTTTTACAAAAAATTTCTGGGAGAAGAAATCATAGGTACGGATAAATACATAAGGCAACTTTCTACTGGGAATAAACAGAAAGTGGGTATTGTTGCTGCAATGGTCGTTAACCCGTCCGTTTTGATGCTGGATGAACCCTTTAATTTTCTTGATCCCAGCTCTCAGCTCATTATCAGGAATCTATTAAGAGAGATAAATCAATCGCGAGGCACAACCATGCTCATAAGCAGCCATAATATTAATCATTTGGCCGATATCTGCACACGTGTTATTTTGCTGGAAAAGGGATTGATCATCAAAGACATCCGACCTGAAGTCAATGGTCGGTTGGATGAGGTGGAGAAGTATTTTGCTTCGCAGGCGGAAGAATGAAGAATGAAGAATGAAGAATGAATAGTTGGTAGCGATTAGGATTGAGATTTGAATCCTTCATTTCAAAACTCATTGGGTACTTCTATTACCTTGTAAACCTTGTCGCCACGTCTTACCAGTTCAGGGGTTTTTATGGAGCACATTTCGCCTTTGCGGGTAGTAATAACGGGTATTAGCTCCACGCGTATTTCGCCGGATTTCATTTCAAGCACACCGGTTGTAGGACCGGTAATGTAAATATCATCATCCACTGCCAGTTCGCCGGTTTCCATTTTTATTTCTGCCACCCCCAGTTTTGTAAAGTAGTTGGTCACTTTTCCCACATAAACTTTTTTATGGGTGGCCAGAGAACCATACCTTTCGGTCCACTCACCGAGTTTACGCCCCAGATAATAACCTTCCCAGAAACCCCGGTTGTAAACTTTTTTCAACTGCTGCATCCAGGTTTTAACTTTTTCGGGGTTAAAGGTTCCTGCCAGACAGGCATCAGCAGCTTCGCGGTATACCCGGGTAACGGTTTTTACATATTCGGGGCCCCGTCCGCGGCCTTCAATTTTGAAGACAGAAACTCCTGCTTTGATGATCTTGTCAATGAACTCCAATGTGCACAGGTCTTTGGGCGACATGATGTATTCATTCTCAATGGCCAGTTCGAATTCGCCTTCCTTATCTGTTACTTTGTATCCCCTGCGGCAAACTTGCAGACAGGCACCCCGGTTGGCTGAATGGTTCATATTATCAAGGCTAAGATAGCATTTTCCACTCACCGCCATGCACAATGCTCCGTGTACGAAAATTTCAATCTGCACCAGGTTGCCCGACGGGCCTTTGATCTGGTTTTTCTCAATACCTTTAACAATATCAGCCACCTGGGCCAGGCTCAGCTCACGCGCTGTTACCATTACATCGGCATAACGGCTAAAAAATTTAACGGCCTGCAGGTTGGTAATATTGGTCTGGGTCGACATATGAATTTCAACACCCCGGCTATGTGCATACTCAATAACACTAAGGTCAGATGCTATTATGGCTGATATACCGGCTTGTTTCGCCCTGTCAATGGTAGCCTGCATTTCCTCCATTTCATCATCATAAATGATGGTATTGAGGGTAAGATAGGTTTTGATGTTATGGTTACGTGCAATTTCAACAATCTGATCCAGATCATTAAGGCTGAAATTCTGTGATGAGCGCGAACGCATATTCAGCTTGCCCACCCCGAAATATACCGAGTTGGCTCCACCCTGTATGGCTGCCATGAGTGATTCATAGGAACCCACCGGCGACATTATTTCAATGGGATGTGACTTGTTTTCCATATTTTTGTAATGATACTGTCTGATTTCCATTAAAAGATGTCAGGAAATGTCAGGCAAAGTTAAACATTAGCATGGTCCTGTTGTGCCATATTTATCAAATTTTAAAAGTGCTGTAATGGCGGCTCTTTTTTTTCGTCCAATAATTGCGTTGATTTAATTGCGGGTAAAGGTGGAAAAAGATTTTATAGATACCATAGAAACCCATAGAGGTATCATTTATAAGGTTTGCAAGATGTATTGTCCGATTGATGAGGATTGTGATGATCTTTACCAGGATATCGTTGCGCAGCTATGGAGAGCATGGAAGGGGTTCAGGGGAGACTCCAAAATTTCTACCTGGATTTACAGGGTTGCTTTAAATACAGCGATTTCAGGATTCAGAAAACAAAAGCGTAATCCACTCAATCATTCCGTTTCTACAGATGACATAAATCTGGCGCA
>SLPR01000367.1 GCA_007131895.1 Bacteroidales bacterium
ATTGGATACACCCAGTCTCCTGACTTCAATCAAAGTCTCAGAGGTGTAAGAATAGACTCTTTGTTTCTTCCTGAAAACATCAATTCAAGGGGAGGAGTGAAGATTGATGAACAATCCAACCCCAACGATTCTTATGATTCATCCAATGATCTGCTGGCATATTATGGGATGATCAATTTTCCTGTTGGAGCCAAAATTTCTGTAGTGGGAGGAGTAAGGGTAGAAAACAACCACAGAATCATGAACAGTGCTACCACTGCAGGGCCGGTGAAAGTTGACAATGATGAAACCCATTTTTTGCCCTCAGTTAATGTTACATGGAATCTCACAGAGAAGTTTCTCGTCAGAGGGGGCTACGGTAAAACCCTGAACAGATCCGAGTTCAGAGAGCAGGCACCTTTTGGTTTTTTTGATTTCGACAACAACTGGGTGGTGAGTGGCAATCCTTTCCTGAAGACTTCAGAAATTGACAATTATGATCTGAGGCTGGAATACTATCCTTCCATGTCGGAGGTGTTTTCGATTTCAGGATTTTACAAAAAAATGGACAACGCCATTGAACGCATTGTCCTTATCGGCGCAGGGTCTGGAGGTTCCAAAACTTTTTCTTTTGGAAATGCTGACAATGCTTACATCTGGGGTTCAGAAGCTGAAATTAAAAAAAGTCTCTCCGGGCTTACCTCCTCTGGTTTTGTAAACGATCTCTCTGTGTTTTTTAATGGTACTTTTCTTTACAGTGAGGTGGAAATTGGTTCCGGCAGTCGTTCGGAAGGAAGAGATACCGACCCCCGTCCTTTGCAGGGACAATCGCCTTATATTGTAAATGCAGGATTGTTTTACAATAATATTGATGCCAACCTGGAAGTGAATGTGCTTTACAATATTATAGGAAAAAGACTTTTTACAGGAGGGTTCACCGAACTCAACAGACCTGAAGTGTTGTCTTATCCGGACGTTTATGAAATGCCCAGAAATTATATTGATGTGACGGTATCCAAAAGACTTACCCGGAATCTCCTCCTGAGATTAAAAGTGGAAGATATTCTCAATCAATATGTGATTTACCTGCAGGATGCCAATCAGGATGGTGTATATGACAGAGAAAACGACCAGTTACTCAGAAAATACAAGCCGGGTGTTTCTGTCAAGGTAAGCCTGGGGTATAAGTTTTAATACAGCTGAGCTTTGATTCAGTTTTAAATACTACCACAAAAAAAAACCGGTCAAGGAGCCGGTTTTTTTTGTGGGGTATGAAAACAATTCAATCATGAGTCTACTCCGAAAACTCGTTTTCGGTCATTCGTGATAATTTAAATTTCTCTAATTTGCTGGTTATCAATATTATGATTTCGTGTGAATTGGTGAAATTTGTGGACAATTGACTTTTCGGAGTGGACTCAATCATCCAGATCAAACTCTTCTATTTCGTCATCCTCGGTGCGATTTGCATCTTCGTCGACATCGTAATCGTCGCTTTCGTGGTCGGAATCAGAAGCATGTATTTCTTGTTTGAAAATATCGGAGTTTATATTGCGTATCTTCTTAACTTCTTTTTCCGCGTCGGATTTTTTGCCCATCTCTATAAGTACTTCTGTCTTCAGCAGCAGCGCCATCATAGATTTGGGGTTGAATTTAAGGGCAATATTGGCAAACTCAAAGGCGGCCTTCTGTTCTTTATTGAAATAAGCTGCCAGCGCCTTTCCTACCCATGCCTCGTAGCACTTGTTATCGATATCAATACATTTCTCAAAGCATTGGGCTGCTCTTTTATAGTCTCTGGAAGCCAGAAACGTGCCTCCCAAATCGTAATATAAATCATGCCTGTCACCGGCCAGTTCAATGGCTTTTTCCAGATCATTTACAGCTTCTTCATAATTTTCATCTCCACCATGGCACAAAGCTCTTGTATGGTAAATCTTAAAATCATTGGGGTCCGATTCCTGCAAAGTGTCCAGCAATTCAATGGCCCGGCTGAATTTTTTTCTGCGCAGCAGGCAGGCTGCATGACCATACAATGCTTCATTGTAGCTGCTGTCATTTTCCGAAATGGATAAGAATATCCCTTCAGCCCCTTCAAAGTCTCGTTTTTCAAACTTTTTCCAGGCTTGTTCGATTGGTTTATTGGTTTCTGTATTAGCGGTTTTTGTCATAGGGCAAATTCAAACGGGTTGTTTTTTAACTGTGCGGCTAAATTATAAAAACACAGCATTAAAAAAAACTTTTTTTCAGTTTTAAATATCGGCTTTTCTTACTTTTACACATAAAAGAACGAATATGTGCGGAATACTGGGATTTATAAACCCTGAAAATATTACTGAAATTAATGTTGCTTCTCTCCTTGAAAGACTCTCGCATCGTGGACCCGATGCCCGTGGCAGCTTCCGGGATCAGCATGCGTTGCTGGGGCATTTGAGGCTCAGTATTATAGATCTCAGTGATGAGGCCAATCAACCCATGCATTCCCATTGCGGAAGGTTTGTGATGGTATATAATGGAGAAATATACAATTACAGGGAAATACAACAACAAATTGTTCAAAGAAATCCTGCTTTTGTTCCCCGCACCCATTCCGACAGTGAAATTATTCTTGAAGCTTTTGCCTTGTGGGGAGCCGATTTTGTAAACCGCCTCAACGGCATGTTTGCCATTGCCATTTGGGATAAAACCGATAAAAAGCTTTTTCTCTTTCGCGACCGCCTGGGGGTAAAACCCATTTACTATTACATGAAAAACGGGTTATTTGCCTTTGCTTCTGAGTTAAAGGTACTTACTCACGAACCGGTACTGAAAAAACATCTTACCCGGGATAATACCGCCATCAACCAGTTTTTGCACCTGGGCTATATTCCCGCTCCCCATAGTGTTTTTACCGAAATCAAAAAGCTTCCTGCCGGGCACCGGGCTTTGCTTGACAAAGGGCATCTTTCATTACACCCATACTGGCGTGCTGAAGAGAAAATACAGTCATCCCATGCACTTTCTGATCCTGGGCAGGCATTAGATGAATTGAGAGAGTTGGTAGAATCATCGGTTCGGTACCGGTTAATTGCCGATGTGCCCTACGGAACTTTCCTGAGCGGGGGAGTCGATTCCAGCCTGGTTACCGCTGTGGCGCAAAGCCTGCACGATTCACCCATCAATACCTTTAGCATCGGCTTCTGGGATAAGGACTATGACGAATCGGGTTATGCAGCGAAAATCGCCCGGCAACTGGGAACCAACCACCAATCCATGGTTGTCACCGAAAAAGATGCCCTGGAATGGATGCCCCGACTTACAGAAATTTATGACGAGCCTTATGCCGATTCATCGGCCATTCCCACTTTACTTGTTTCGCAGATGGCGCGCCGTCATGTTACGGTTACCCTTTCGGGGGATGGGGGAGATGAGCTTTTTATGGGATATGGCGCATACTCCTGGGCCCAAAGACTGTCCAACCCATGGGTCAGAAGGCTAAAGAAACCTGCCTCTCTTCTTCTTCCCTTTGGTCCTATGAAGTACCGCCGGGCTGCATCACTTTTTCATGACGTGCCTGATGCCATTCTCAAGAGCCATATTTTTTCGCAGGAACAATACCTGTTTTCCAGGAAAGAAGCCGGGAATTTTCTGCTGCCAGAATTTAACCGGGATTACCGGCTGGAGGAAAATTTCGATGGCCACCTGGCTCAGTTGGCTCCCGCTCAGCAGCAGGCCCTGTTCGATCTCAAATACTACCTTCCCGATGACTTACTGGTGAAAGTGGACCGTGCAAGCATGCATTTCGCATTGGAAACCAGGGTGCCTTTGCTGGATTACCGCATTGTGGAATGGGCCCTCAATCTCCATCCCGACTTGAAAATCCGCCAGGGGCAAAGCAAATGGCTTTTAAAAAAGTTGCTGCACCAATATGTGCCGGCAGCATTGTTCGACCGACCCAAACGGGGCTTTGCCATTCCCCTGCAAAAATGGCTCAAAACCGATTTGCGTGATTTTGCCATGGATTACCTCAATGAACAGGCTGTTCGGAAAGCAGGAGTGCTGAATCCCAAAGCAGTAAACTCCCTGTTGAAGGCTTTTTATCAAAAAGACCAAAACTATCTCTACAACAAAGTTTGGCAATTGCTTGTGCTGCAGAAGTGGATGCAGGAAAATGATAGTCAGGGCCTGCTGAAAACTAACGATTAGGGAATGTAAAATTTTTCCGAAGAACGAGTTTAAACCCTTGCATTACAAATTTTGAAATTGCAGGTCAGAGAATCGGTTAACATTAAGTTGAGTGTTTTCCAGCAGCCCCTGGTTATATCCTGTTACCAATACATCTGTGCATCAGGACAAGGTATTGACCCTTGTCGTTTCGAAGGTGCACCCTGGTTAAACTGATAGATGATGGAAATTTCGTGTGCCCCGCCAGTAGAATTGATCATGCGGCTGATGGTAAAATCATAGCTGTAACCTATGCGCATGTTGTTGGTTCTTAATCCTCCCATTAATACAAGTGCATCGTTATTGAATATGCCATGCACATGGTTGTTGAAAAAGGGAATTCCCCTGTAAAGCAATCCTAATGAAATGGGATCGCGAGACCAGTATACACCGGCATCAAGCTGGTTAAATCTGCCCTGGTTTTTGTATATCATGGCCAGTGAAATGCTTTCCTGAACCTGCTGGGAGTAGCTCCCTCCAAAATAGTACCTGTAACCCCCAAAGAGAGAAAACTTCATAGGAATTCTGCTTTCTTCCTGGGTCATGGACTGGTTGGGCTGCATCATATGGTCCACAGCAAGTCCGGCCCAAATGTTGCGACTGTAAGCCAGCATTGAGGAGGAGGCATCAAAATATCCTACTCTTTCCAGAGGATTTGGTACCATGGTAGTGGGAAGAATTTCATCAAGAGTAATCTGATCGCCAAAAGTATGGCGGTGAAAATCTACTGTACGCTGTGCATACATAAACTGCATGCCGGGTCTGAGGGTCCAGTTCTGGTCAATTTGAAAGTTGTAGGAATATACAAGTCCACCGTGGGTAGTTGCCAAACGACCGGTGCCTGCCTGATCGCGAAACATGAGGATTCCAACTCCGCTGCGATAGTTGTGGAAATAATGATCGAAGGAGAAGGCATAGGTTACAAAAGCCCCTGGTATTTGCGGCCATTGATTGCGATAGTTTAACACAAGTCGACTGCCATCGGTAGATCCGGCAAAGGAAGGTGCCAGGTAAAGCGGTGCCGCATAAAACTGCGAAAACTGGGGTGCCTGTGCCCGCAAACTGAAAGAGCCTGCGCACAAAAGCACGATGCATACCAGAACAGGTATGAACCCCTTTGTGCCGTAATTTGGTATTGCTCTTTTCATGGGTATATATATTAGTTATTAATTTTTTTTTGTCCTGCTTCGATGCCGGTTAACGATACAATGTTACATCTCCTGCTTTTTCGATCTCCTTTCCGCTGTGGCAGGTGGCTTTTACCTTCCAGACGTAAACATCCATGGATGATAATCTGCCGCGGTAATAACCATCCCAGCCAATATTGATGTCAGTGCTTCTGAAAAGAAATTCACCCCACCGGTTGTAAATGACCAGCTGGTAATCCTTGATGCCCGTGTGAATGGGGTAAAAAACATGGTTTGCCGGATCATTGACAATGTAAGTTCCGTCTCCCGGACCGCTGGTGTTGGGCGTAAAAGCATCCGGAAAAATAATCTGACATTCCTGTTCTGCTTTTACAGCGCTATCTTTGGTGATTTCGTCGTAGCATTGGGGAAATGTGTTGGTGGCTACTCTCAGCCGGATGTCATATTCTCCCGGTTGTTCGTATTTATGCTCCGGTTCAAAATCGTAATAAACACTGCCATCTCCCATGTGCCATTCATAATAAGCAGCCAGGCTCGAAAGATTGATCATTCTTACTGATTCATAGGGAAGTTGAACCTCTTCGGGAGATACCCTGAAGTTTGCCTTTGGCATTTCAAAAACAGTGATTTGCTGGTAGGTTGAATCAATGCCACCTTCACCGCTTACAAGAAGCTTAACCTGGTAAATGCCGGGCTCGTAAAATGTATGTACCGGATTTTCAAGATGAGAAAAATTGCCATCGTCGAAATCCCAGAAATATTCAAGTCCGTATTGAGAATCGTTCTTGAATTGAACCTCCATGGGTGGACATCCTTCAGCTGCCGGCTCGAAAACTACTTCAGGAAAAGGAGCGTGAACTACTACGGTCTGGCTAAGACTGTTATGACAATAATCATTCGCTGCTTTCAGGCTTACATTGTAGTACTTTGTCGCGTAATCTCCTTCAGGCCAGGTGTATTCATGTTCGACGGTTTCCCAGTTGTCTGAATGAATAATGGTGCCATCTCCCATGTTCCACGTAAATTTCCAGTTTCCGGGGGCACTGAGATTGTTGGCCCTGATGCTTTTGCTGGGGTAAGTTTGTGCATAGGGATTGAGAAAAAAATCTGCCACCGGAACCGGAAATACTTTTGCCTGGCGAATAATACTGTCACGGCAACCATAAACAGATTTCGCAAGCAGTTTGATGTCGTATGTTGTCTCCTGTGTTCCGGGGGTGAAAAAAGTATTATTCGGTTCGGTCAGTGCGGAAGAATTGCCATCATCAAAGTCCCAGCTATATTGATGGGCCCTTTCAGATTTATTGATAAACCCAAGAGGCAACGGGTTGCAGCCTTTCATTAAATCATTGTCGGCACTGAATCCGGCTACCACTTCGGGGTAAACCTTTACCTGCTGGAAAGACTCCCGCCAGCAACCATATTCATTGATGGTTTTCAGGTTGAGCAGGTATTGCAAAGGTGTTTCCTGTAAGTTGGAGAATGTATGTTCAAATACAGGCTGGTGTTCATTGCTGCTTTGACCTCCAAGGTTCCATTCAAACTCATCACCTCCTACGGAAAGGTTCTCTATTTCTACAAGAAATGGCGAACATCCTTCATCCAGGTTTACCGAAAAGGCAGACATGGGTTTGGGGAATACAGTAATGGTTTGGCTGGTTTGTGCTTCACAGCCATAAACAGATGAATTGAGAAGGCTGACAGTATAGTCCTTAATATTGGTGTAGCTTTCATTGGTGAAGAAGTATTCGGGGTTTTCATGCCCTGAGGTAGATCCCTCTCCAAAAGTCCAGTTGCGTGTATGCACTCCCAGGGATAAATTGTTGAAGCTAACCTCCAGAGGGTGACACCCTTCTGTAACGGCTTCAAATTCTGCCGTAATTTCCGGGAAGACAGTTACCTGGCTGTAGGTAGAGTCGGTGCATCCGTATTGGTTTTCAATGGTAAGACCAATGGGGAAAACACCAATGCCCATATCGTGTGGCTGGTGAAAGGTGTGCTGAGCATTACCGGTTTGAGAGGAAACACTTCCATCTCCAAAAGACCAGCTGTATTCATGGGCCCCGAGGGAGGAATCGCTGAAAGTGACCGGCAGTGGCGAACATCCTTCAGTTACCAGTGGAGCGAAAACTGCTGCAGGTTTTGGAAATACAGTAACAGTGATTTGGGTTGAATCTTTGCAGCCAAACGAAGATTCTGCCCTCAGGCGGATGATAAAATCTTTGGTTTGGGTATGGCTGAAGTTCTCAAATGTATATGCCTGTGTTGTTTCCTGACTTGTTGAATGGTTGCCATCTCCAAAATTCCAGAAAAAGGGTGTTTCGGCAGATGCCCCCTGCGAAGTATTTTCTATTGCTATCTCCAGCGGATGGCAGCCGCTTATGTCTGATAACGATATGCCAGCAGTAATCTCAGGATAGATTTGAACACTTTTTTCAATGGTATCCTTGCAGCCAAACTGATTTTCTGCAATCAGTCTGCTTGTGTAATTTGCAGATCCATTATGGTTGTTATAATAGGTGTGAGCAACATTTCCTGTGCTGGTGGTTTCGTTGGTTCCATCGCCGAAATTCCAGTGATACAGATTGGCACCAACAGAATTGGAAGTAAAGTGCGCAAGCAGAGGGGCACATCCGTATGTGTCAGAAACAGAATAGGATGCCATGGGCTTTGGATGTACAGTAATTTCTTTTTCCATGGTATGTATGCATCCAAACTGTGATTCGGCTCGCAGTGATACCGTGTAGGTCTTGCTTTCCAGGTGGCTGGTGTTGGTGAAAATCCGTGATGGAGTTTGCTGGTGAGAAGTTCCACCGTCGCTGAAACTCCACAGGTAGCTGGTAGCTCCGGTAGAATTATTTTCAAAAGTCACCTCCAGGGGATGGCATCCCGATGTAACCATTTCAAAGTCAGCCGCTATTTGCGGGTAAATGGTTATATTCCTTACAATGGAGTCACGGCAACCGTTGGCGTTCTCAATGTAAAGGGTTACCGGATGGATGATATCACTGTCTGTAGTATTGACGAACTGATGTGAAATATCGTCTCCTGAGCTTTCAACAGTATTCCCGTCACCGAAATCCCAAAGGTACTTATCACCTCCCACACTGGTGTTGAGGAAGGTAACTTCCTGCGGAGTACAATATGATGTGTATTCGAAGGTAAATCCTGCTTCAATTCTTGGATATACCGTTATCTGTTTTTCAATAACATCCTGGCAAAATTCATTGGATGTAGCAGTGAGTTTGACATTAAAAACAGCGCTTTCATTCAGGTCGGCATTTTCAAACAATATTACGGGGTTTTGCTCTGAGGAAGTTCCCGCCTGATGGTCAAATTCCCACAGAAACTGGGTTGCTACTTCATTGGAAAGGTTGTTGAATTCTACCATGAGCGGGTTACACCCCTCTACAACATTGGTGCTGAAGTCTGCAGTGATTCTCGGATTTACCGTAAGTGTTTTTTCTAAAGTACTTATACATCCGAAATCATTTTCTGTTACCAGCCATATTTCAAATGTTTCGGGAGTTGTGCCATTGTTTTCGAAGGTCCGGATGAACTGTGCCTGGTCAATTTCCTCAAAATTTGCTCCTCCATCAAAGCTCCACATGCTTGAAGTGGCGCCAAAAGATGTATTGCTGAATTCTGTGTAATAAGGGCTGCAATGAACGGGAGGGTCAAAATTAAAACCAGCCTCGATATAAGGTTTTACCGTTATGGGAATAATGGTGTCTGAGGTGCATCCTGATTTGGAAATTGCACTCATTTCCACGTAATAGGTAATTTTCTGATTGGTAAAGTTGTGGAATACATGTTGAGGCTCTCTCTGCGTGGAAGAAGCTCCGTCGCCAAATTTCCAGTGGAAGGTTTGGGCGCCCCGGGAATCGTTGTCAAAGTTTACGATCAGAGGTGCACATCCACTTACAATATCTGCCTGAACATCTGCCTCCACTTCAGGATAAACGGTAATATGGGTAAGCATGGTGTCGCGACACATGGAATATCTGCCCACCAGCATCAGCTCCCGTATTATTGGCTCATCGGTGTTGTTGATATAAGTATGGTTAAATTCTTCGGCCCCGGTAGTATATACGGTTCCATCGCCCATACGCCAGGAGTAGTTCGAAATACCGTATGATTCGTTAATTACGTTCAGATCAAAGGGCGAACAACCTTCGGCTCCATCAATGGTGAAGGCTGCCATAGCCGGACCGTACAGGGTGATAAAAACACTGGTGGAGTCTTTCATTTTGCAGGCACCACTCACCGTTACTGTATATTTAATGGAAGTTTCAGGAAGGGCAACAGGGGTGGCACTTGTAGGGTCGTCAAGAAAATCGGGAGGATACCATTGGTAATTAACACCTCCCTGGGCAATGAGCTGAACAGGATCTCCGAAACAAGCTCTGTGCCCCGAACCGGCACCCGAGATATTGGCTTTGATATTAAGTTCGTTAAAGTCAGAGAAATAGCCGTACATGGTTCCGGAGCCAGGCCCTCCATTGATGATTCCCAGGTGAAAGACATCCTTGGTATTCTCAATCAGGCTTGCAACTCCTACCGGGACCTGTGCCTGTGTCATTTCGTATTCGGCAGCCAGCCAGTTGGTGCTGCCGGGAACGATTTCAAAGTCGCTGGCCTTGATTACCGTGTTGGGGCCATCTCCGTTAAATATAAATCCATCCTGGGCCCCGGCTCTCACAAGGATGTTCAGAAAAAAACTCTCTCCTTTGGAGCGGGTAAAAGAAACTTTTGTACTACCTGTGCACACATTAATAGGTGGTAAAACTGCTCCACCCATTTCGCAGCCAAAACCTGCCACATGATATACATAAGCTGGATCAGATGTTTCAATGTGGTGGTTTTGCTGGGTAAACCGCCACCTTAACTGTTCTCCCGGCTGGATGATCGCTTCTAAAGCCCCATCAATGAATACCTGGGTATCGTTTTGCGTTCCCAAAACATAAAAGAATTCCTGCATATTGTTTGCTCCGCCCACTCCGATGCGGCCTTTCATGGCAATATATTCTGTGCCGATAATGGATACCGGAACCAGCTGATCTCCGATGAGATCCCGACAACCTCCCCAGCCATCGGGTACTGAAGAGTTTACAGAGTCATCGCTGGTGGTAATCGCTATGGGTTTATCTGATTGCACACGTGTCCCTCCCAGCCTGTTTTGTGCAAGAGTTCCGGTGTTGGCATAATCTTCAGGAACAATGCCAATGGTTTGTCCCATATGCAAAATGGTGTCAAAAGGTAAACCTGCCGGTCGACCGGGAAAAACATTGTTGGTAGGGGTTATGGTAACAGTGGTCATGTCCCGGGTGGCTACAATGTAAATACCCGAATATGGGCGGGGATTGTACATATCTCCGTTGTGGAAGCGATCCTGAAAAGGTACATAGAAATCAGTGCCCAGGGAGTTTCTTCCCTTGAGAGCGAAAATGTCAGGGTTGAAATGTGTTCCCACTTCAAAATAGGCGGTAGTATAGTTGGTTGCCTGAATGAGTATCCCCCGGTTATATATCTGGTTGGGATTGGTTGACCAGAGCTGAAGAATAAGATCTGTTACTTCCACAGTGGCTGCCTCATTGGGGGCAAGGTTTGCAACAATAGGCTCAAAAGCAGGGTTAGCTGGCATTGAGATAGTAATCGTGTTAGCCAGGTTCAGGTTGGCAAAACGAAAATAGAATTTACGGCCGGCCCAGCCATGCCCCTCAGTTAATTTGGGCACCGCAAACCAAAACTCCGTATCCGTCTGGGCCTGTATTTTGCCCGGTCGGAAGCTCAGGATAAGCAGAAGCAGAATTATAAGCGTAAAAAACTTCTTCATCTGTTTTCGGATATATGGCTATTTTGTTTTTTCGTTGTAGCTTTCTTAATGTTTGGCTGAAATATTTGATGCTCATGGTGTTGTTAGCCTGATTTCTCACCATATATAACAAAAGTAACCTCCTTGCAATACTGATACAACAGCGTAAACTCCTGAAATTTTCGCGTAAAACATGCATATTTCTACCGGTTGTTTTTACCTGTTTTTTTTCGTGGTGAAAAGGGCCATGATTGAGGGTAAAAACAAAAAAAAGGCGCATGATTGCGCCTTTTTTAGATGGATGGGTAAAATGATCGTATTTCTATTGTTTTATAATTAGCTTTTCAACACTGAATCCATGATCAAAAATTGTCTGAATAAAAAATATGCCAGACGGAAAATTTTTCGTGTCTAAAATGTACTCTGCTGAAGAAGGTTTTACATGGATGTGGACCCTGCCATTCATGTCGAAAATCTTCAACTCTCTCATAAGACTACCCGATGTAATTCTTACGTAATCTTTTGCCGGGTTGGGAAAAATGTTGATCTCACCGGAAAGAACCATACTTTCATCAGTGTTGGTAAGGATGGATAATTCTGTCAATTCTCCACCATGTGATTTAGCTACCCACAATCCGAAGGATGGACCTTCATTGTTGTTCTGCGGATTATAAAATCCTGAAGCAACTACCACAAGTGCCTCGCCCTGTAGGTTCAGAGTCTCAAAGGGAGCAAGGTACGTGGCTTCCTGCCCTTCATGAGGTTGCAGGTACAACAGGTAATCAGCCGTGGGTAACTCATAATATCCGGAAAACTCACCGTATTCAAACGCGAATAGCGGCTCAGCTTCTTCTTCAAACCTCACACTTGCCTCCGGGGCATCTGTTGAACCATGGAATACCAGTATGTCGGTATTATCAGGCGCAGTGGCTTCCATTTGCCCCTCATGGAATGATATGGAAAGGGGGATGTATGGATTGTGCCCTTCTTCTGACAACAACCCACTCAGTATAGCTACTCCTGTTTCATCCGGGACAAAGTTTACATTTTGAGTGTGGAGGATCTCCCCGGGATTTTTGTCACTGCCAATGATTTGAAGCTGGAAATCATGCCCTGCCGGAATGGGTAAATATTCAGTTGCATGTCGGAAAGGGATGTCTGTAATGAACGGTTTTTCGTTGAGGGTAATATTCATGGCTTCTGCGTCAGCCACATTGTGGATAAACTGGATCCATGCATATTGCCAGGGTTGGTCGCCGGGCTCGAGCACGGCAAATACATCATTTACAATCATCTCTGCTGTCACCTCGATGGTTCTGTTGGGCTCTCCGGCCCACTCTCCGTTATCCCAACCTTCGTTGATGAAATACTTGTATTCATGCATGCCAGCCTGTAGTTGTAAGGTGATGGAATAGATGTTTTCATCTTCTGCAGAAGGTTGCATCAATTGATAGAGCGGCATGCTGCCTGGTTCTTCCCAGTCGAGCATGCTCCCTGTAATGTATAGAAGATCTGTATCTCCGTCAAAAATCAGATAAGGAACATTGCTCATATCCACATTGAAGGTTACAGCGTGGTCTTCGGGTTCAAAACCAGCGTCAAAATACAGCGTGGTATTGGCATGCGCATCTCTGAACATTATGGATCCCGAAGTAGGCGGATTTCCCGGGTCAATGGTTACAGCATCAGAATTGAACTGTATCGTACGGTTGAGATAAGCGGGTGTGGAAGTTAGATAGAACTTTTCATTTACCGTAAACCAGGTTTGTTCAAACATACGGTTGGTGGTCAGCAGCAAATTGCCTCCATCGTAGTTGAAGGCAACATCCAGAGGGATAAAGATGCTGTTCTCCCCGGAAGGAAAGTCAATCGTCCCTTCAAATACCAGCTCCGAATCTGATACGGGAACAAACCCTGCTGTCATTTCCTGAAGTTCGGTATGCTGCAAATAAATCCGGATTTCTTTGCCCGGCAGGTTGGTGGCAAAATTGTTATAAAAGGCAATTCCTGTAATCAAACCTTCATTGATCTGGATTTCTTCTTCGTAATAGATGGTTTGGGCAAGGCTGTTGCGCCAGTAAAAATCAAAAGGTATCCTGTAGGCGGGCAATTCACTTCCTGTCCCAATGGTAACAGCCTGAATTCCTTCCGGCAAAACATTGATATGCAGAGGCGAAGTGATATTGTTGCCTGGATTGGCATCTCCTTCCAGCACTACTTCCCCGTAAAGGGTCATGCTTCCTTCATGGCTTTGGGCAGGTGTCCATGCCAACGGAAAGCTCAGTTGTTCCCCTGGTTGAATCGGCTGGCCGGGAACAGATGCAAGAATCTCGTCGCCATCGGTAATCAGTCTTACCAGATAGGTGTCCTGTTCCAGGAAGCCCAGATTGTTTACCTTAATATTATAAACTGACTCAATGCCTACAGAGGGAGTAGTGTTACCGGTAATCGCAGAGGCAGAAAGATCATCATCGGAAGGGATAAAACATGAAATATCAGCCTGCCAGCCCGGCTGGGTTATGCTAAAGTCGGAAGTAAAGCGGAAGGTGAGGGCTCCTGTAACATGGGTTGAGGTGATATCTTCGAGCAAGGCCGGTACTCCAGCCCCGGAAAACTGCCCCAACAGGTAGCTTTCAATGGCTTCGTCGCCGTCATACACATAGAGGAAGTCATAATTTGATTCTGTGTTGAAACTGGTGAACTGCATGTTAATTTTTGCTCCTTCGGTTTCAGGGAAGAATGTAAGGGTCAGGTTTTCGTTGTTTTGATAATTGCTATCAGGCCCCCCGGAGTCAAAAAAGGTTCCCTCGCAGGTGGTCACTGTGCCGTTAAACATAAATACTGCGCCCTCAGCGGCCAGCAGTGCCACATCAGAAGTAGCAGAACCACCTTCGCCAACATCGTTTGCTGCCACAATCGTGTACGAATAGAATCCAATACCCGGCAAGGTCTGATCAAGAAATTCTGTTTGGGGAGCATCTATAGTAAATTCAGCGCCATCGGGGTTGCGGGTAATATGGTATTCGATAATGGAGGCGGGGAGAAAATAACCGCCATTGAGTCCTTCCTGAGGTGCATCCCAGGTCAGGAAACCTTCGTTGTCCAAATCAATAAGTTCAATGTTACTAACTGCTGCCGGAACATCGGGTCCGATATACAAGGTGAAACTGGCGGGAGGACTGGATCCAAAAGCATTGAATGCCCGCAGGGTATAGGTATAATTGCCGGCCCCGGCAATGTCGTTGTCGGTGTATTGCAATTCTGCGCCAATAACCGGGTCAAGGATGGTGTGAATGAGCTCACCTGCCCTGAAAATTTTTAAGGTATCAAGTTCTGTTAGGGTTTCCCCTTCAAAGGTCAGGGTTGGGTTGCTCCATGATAGTGTTGCAGAAAGGGTGCCTTCATCACCGGCTACTATTTCGAGGTCAGCAATGGCTGCCGGGGCTTCCGGGTCAGCAGCATCCAGTATGGGATCAAATCCAAAGATGGCTTCCACTGCGGTATTATTGGGGTCGAGCCAGGTGCTCAGACGGGTTGCGTCTGTACCTCCACCGGTCCATGATATGCCAATGCGGCCGTACCAGTCAGGGTCAAGATTTCCGCATGCTGCATAGCCTCCGTGCAGTTGTCCCAGGATTCTGCCTTCCGGGTCGTAGATAGGAGAACCTGAAGATCCGGGCTCGGTAGTTGTTCCTCCGCTCCATGGTCCAACGCGCCAGTGACTGGTGCCTGATCCGGGAGCTCCCAGGTAAGATGCCGCCTGCACACCTCCGTCAGCCCAGCTGAATTTTTTGATGTCGGCACGTGGATGATGAATGCCCACCACAACGCCATCGATGGTTGCCGCCAGGCTGCGGTTCCATCCGGAGAAATACACATTGTACTCTTCGGGAATGGGTTGATTGAGTTCCATGAGCCAGAAGTCAGAAGCGGAATGACGTGCCTTGTCTATAGCACCCGACATGGCGTCATGAGGAGGTACGGTGGGCGGGTTGGCACAGGTTTCGCTTTGCCAGTTAAACCAGAAGACTACCGTAGAAGGGTTTCTGTGACAGTGGTTAGCAGAGAGGAAAAGCGGTGTGCCATCGTTTTCGGTGTTATTGATAAGTGAGCCTGAACAAAAGCCATTTCCACCCGTTACCAGCATGGCTGAGGAGCGAATCTGATCCTCCCAGCCTGCACTTTCGGGACAGGCCACGTTGAGGTTGCAGGCTCCTGCATTACCAAAGGCTTTGGCAAAATAATCGCCGGGACCCCTGTAGCCATGGGTAACGCGACCAAGGTTGATTTCTCCCTTGAAAGCTGCATCAGAGGGCTCATAATACTCTACAATCACCTCATCGCCGGGAAGAAGGGTAGTGGCAAAATAACCGTCTTGCTGGTTGTTGCGATGGGTAAAGGCTCCCAGCACATGCTGACCATCCGGGGTATAAATAAATAATTTTGCCCCCTGAGGCAGATGGTAATGGTCAAAAGCAAGGTTGATGGAAACGGCCCCTTTACTGAGTAAAGAGAGGCGCCAGATCGAGCTCCCGTCTTCAAAAAAATCCCAGCTACCTGCGGTTTTTGGATTTAGGTTTACATAAAGGTTTTCACCAAATCGAAAAGGAATGTCCCTGATAGTATCCATAATTTTATCTTCTTCTTTAAGCTTTTGGATATCTACTTCCGGCATCACTTTTATTTCAGGAGGGCTCAGATAGGATTTATATGGTTCCTGCAACCCCAATGGAACTCCTCCCTGGTTTATCTGCGAAAAAAAAAAAAAAAAAGCGAG
>SLPR01000458.1 GCA_007131895.1 Bacteroidales bacterium
AAGTCGTTCAGCTCTATTGTTTACCTGGTAGACAAAGCGACTTCTTAACATCTATCCCACTGTCATCTCTCCTCTGAGAGAAGTCTGAAGATACTTTTTAATCTTTTTGACCGGATAGTTGTGACCCAATAAATACATCAACTTGGTAATCGCTGCTTCAAGGGTAATATCGTAGCCGCTGATAACCCCAATTTTTTCCAGACCTATACTGGTTTCATATTTACCCATTTTCACGCTGCCACCTCTGCATTGCGTAACGTTGTATACGATCAACCCCTTGCTGATAGCTGCCTCCAGTTCTTCCAGAAACCAGGAATAGGTAGGAGCATTGCCCGAGCCAAAAGTCTCCATCACCAGGGCCTTAAGTCCTTTAATGTTAAGAATGGAGGAAACAATCTCCCGGGAAATCCCCGGAAACAAGGTCAGTACTGCCACACTGGTATCCATTTGGGTAAAAATCCTGAATTCCTGGTTCACAGCCGGATGGATGGCTGCAAAATCATACTTGATCTCTACCCCTGCCGTTGCCAGCTCCGGGTAATTGACCGAGCGGAAGGCTTCAAAATGTTCGGCATTGAATTTATGGGTGCGGTTGCCACGGTATAACTGGTACTCAAAATAAATACACACTTCGGGAACCAGTGCTTTCCCGTCTTTTTTGGCTGCAGCAATTTCAAGAGAGGTAATAAAATTCTCTTTCCCATCGGTACGAATCATCCCAATGGGCAACTGCGAACCGGTGAGAATTACAGGTTTGGAAAGATTTTCCAGCATAAAACTCAGTGCAGAAGCCGTGTAAGCCATGGTATCTGAGCCATGCAAAATCACAAACCCGTCGTAAATCTCATAATGTTCTTCGATGATGCTTGCCAGGCGCACCCATATCTCAGGCTCCATGTTGGAAGAATCGATGATAGGATCGAAAGAAATGCTTTCTATGCGAAAGCCAAACTTTTTAATTTCGGGAATTTGTGAGGTAAGATGTTTGAAATCGAAAGGATTGAGGGCCCCCGTTTCTGAATCCTGCACCATTCCAATAGTTCCCCCGGTATATATTACGAGTATTTCAGCTTGTTTGCTCATGATGTTTATAAAGAATTTTCCAGCTTTAGTATTTAAAAAGGTTATGTTTTACTTAATCAATTTTGAAAAGTGAATGGGCCATTTTTGTGGTTTCATCTGCTACCATTTCACGGGAAACCCCCTTTATCTCTGCGATTTTGTTTGCAATCAGGGGGATATAAGCAGGTTCATTTCTTTTTCCACGATGCGGTACAGGCGGCAGATAGGGAGCATCGGTCTCCAGGATGATTTTGTCGAGGGGGGTATTTTTCACCACCTCTGCCATTGCACTTTTCTTGTAGGTAACCACCCCTCCTATTCCCAGCAAAAATCCAAAATCCGTAAACCATCTTGCCTGTTGGGTGTCGCCGGGAAAGCAGTGCATCACCCCTTTCAGGTTCGTTCCACGGTATTGGTCCAGAACATCCATAATTTGGGTTACTGAATTGCGGGAATGAATTACCAGGGGAAGGTTAAACTCCAGCGCCCATTCAATCTGGGTCCGGAAGGACTGCACCTGCAAATCAAAATGGGTTTTATCCCAGTACAAATCAATGCCCGTTTCACCTACTGCACAGAACTTCATGACTCCGAACCGGGCTTTCATGGTTTCCAGTATCTTTTCAAATCCCGGCTTGACCGAAGTGGGGTGCAACCCCATCATGGGCAGGCAGTTTTGGGGATACTTCTCATGCAGTTGGAGCATAGGGCCGGTGGTTTCTTCATCCACATTGGGCAGGAGCATATATTTCACTCCTGCCCTCAGTGCTCTTTCAACGGCCATGTCCCTGTCCTGGTCAAATTGTTCGAGGTACAGATGATTATGGGTATCGATAAAATGGGTCATACCTTAATTGAATTTCTTACCCACCTCCTGCAGCATGAGTGAGGTCATGCGCTTAAGGTCGAAAGTATTTTTCAGCCCCCAGTCGCGTTGCGCTACGCTGTCGTCGATGCTCTTGGGCCACGAATCGGCAATGGCCTGGCGAAAGTCGGGCTCATAGGAAATGGAAAAATCGGGAATGGTTTTCTGTATTTCTTTAGCTATCTCCTTGGGGCTGAAACTGATACCAGCCACATTGTAGCTTGACCTTACTGTTATTTTTTCTGCCGGGGCTTCCATCACTCCAATGGTAGCTTTGATGGCATCATCCATAAATTGCATGGGCAGATAAGTATTCTCTCCCAAAAAGCAATTGTATTTTTTCTCCTTGATGGCGTCATAAAAGATTTCTACGGCATAATCGGTGGTTCCACCACCTGCTTCAGTCTTATGACTGATGAGACCGGGGTAGCGGAGGCTGCGTCCGTCAACACCATATCTTTGAAAATAATACTCCAGCCATCGCTCACCTGCCAGTTTGCTGATTCCGTATACAGTGTTGGGTTCCATCACGGTAAACTGCGGAGTGTCCACCCTGGGAGTGGTGGGGCCAAATACGGCAATGGAGCTGGGCCAGAAAACTTTGTTCAGGTTCAGTTCGCGGGACAATTCGAGTACGTTGAGCAAACTCTCCATGTTGATATGCCAGCTGGCAAGGGGCTTTTTCTCAGCATTGCCCGAAAGGATGGCCGCCAGATGGTAAATCTGGGTGATTTTGTTGCGGCTTACTGTTCCAAAAAGCCTGTGGGTATCCAGAACATCCAGAATTTCGAAAGGTCCACCTTCGGTAATTTCTTTATCAGCCGGCTTGATATCGGTGGCTACCACATTGGCATCACCATACATTTTTCTCAGTTCGAGGGTTAGCTCCGAGCCAATTTGTCCTGCACATCCTATTACAAGTATTTTTTCCATATTATGTTTAGATTAGAGATTTAAGGGTGGCGCAAAGTTAGAAATCTTTTTTGATAGGGCCTCATTCCTAAGGGTGTCCTGATAAAAATCAACAGGTGGAATTCAAAAAAAAATTATTTTTATCCTTGCCCAAAAACACATACTTTTGCTTTAAGCTTCACAGCGGGAATATCTATTTAGAACAAAACACATGGAAAACTTTATTGTATCAGCACGCAAATACCGCCCTGCAACCTTTGACATGGTCGTTGGACAGGCCTCTATCACCAATACCCTGAAGAATGCCATCAAGAATAACCACCTTGCACAGGCATTTTTGTTTTGTGGTCCAAGGGGTGTGGGAAAAACCACCTGTGCGCGTATCATGGCCAAAACCATCAACTGTGAAAACCTCACAGAAAATATTGAAGCCTGCAACCAATGTAAATCCTGTGTTTCTTTCAACGAATCCAACTCCTTCAATGTGCATGAGCTGGATGCTGCCTCCAACAACTCGGTAGACGACATCCGCAACCTGGTTGACCAGGTGCGCATCCCCCCTCACATCGGAAAATACAAAGTTTACGTAATCGATGAGGTTCACATGCTTTCACAGGCTGCTTTCAATGCCTTTCTGAAAACGCTGGAAGAGCCTCCCGCTTATGCCAAGTTTATCCTGGCTACTACAGAAAAGCACAAGATTATCCCCACGATCCTTTCCAGGTGCCAGATTTTCGATTTTGCCCGCATCACCATCGACGATATTGCCCGTCAACTGGAGTTTGTGGCCAAAAGCGAAAACATAGAAACAGAATACGACGCACTGCACATCATTGCTCAAAAAGCAGATGGAGCCATGCGTGATGCCTTGTCTATCTTCGACCAGATTGTAAGTTTTGCCGGAAACCACGTCACCTATAAAGCTGTTGTTGAAAACCTCAACGTGCTGGATTACGACTATTTCTTTGCCATGACGGATCACATTCTGGCCGGGGAAACTACAGATATACTATTGCTTTACAATACGATCATTGACAAAGGCTTTGAAGGAGCCCATTTTATAGGCGGTTTTTCTTCTCACCTGAGAAATTTGCTCATGTGCAAAGATGCCAAAACAGTGAAACTGATGGATGTGGGTGAAAACATCCGCCAGAAATATCTGGAACAGGCAGGCAAATGCCATCCCGTTTTTTTGCTCAAAGCACTTGAAATGAGCAACAAATGCGACTATTCCTATCGTACCAGCAACAACAAACGACTGCATGTGGAGCTTACGCTGCTGCAGATTGCTGCACTACTGCAGTCAGGCCAGGAATCAGCACCTGTCGCTTCTGCACCGGCCCTGAAAGCTCCGGCTCAGGCATTGCAGTCTCCTGCCCAGAGCCGGCCACAATCCAACGTAGCATCTCCTTCCACTTCTTACCAAAGTGAGAAGAAAGAACAACCCGCTGCAACCCAAACAACTCAGCCATCCTCAGGCTCCGCGCCTTCACCGGCAGCATCCAGGCCTGCTTCTTCAGCAGGGCCGGGACCTAAATCATTCAGCATAAAAATCAACCAAAGCCCGCAGGAGGACGAAAA
>SLPR01000267.1 GCA_007131895.1 Bacteroidales bacterium
TTAACCCCGTTAAAAGCTGTTCCCAAAACCTGGTTTCCCAAATTGCAACACCTGGAAATACTTGGCCTTGCCAGCGGCGGTGGTCAGCAGGGACCCATCCTTGCAGCCCTGGGGGCGAAAGTTACCATTTTTGATAGCTCACAAAAACAATTGCAGCAAGACCAAACCCTCAGCGACCACTTTGGTCTCAACATCAAAACCATCAAGGGAGATATGCGTGATCTGTCGGGATTGCCTGACCAATCATTCAATCTGGTGTTTAACCCTTGTTCGGTGGTTTTTGTAGATGATGTAAAGCGGGTCTGGAAGGAATGTTTCAGGGTATTGAAGCCGGGAGGAGTTCTCATGACTGGTCTCATCAACCCGGTACTTTTTCAACTGGTCAACCATAACGGCGAATTCAGCCTGGCCTACAATCAACCCTATTCAGACCTGCATTCTATACCGGGTGAACAAAGAGACAAGTTGATCAGGGAAAAAGAAGCCCTTGAGTTTGGTCACAGTTTGACCGACCAGCTGGGAGGAATTTTGCAGGAAGGTTTCGTCATCACTGACCTGTTTGAAGATTATGGCAGCAGCGAACCCGGACTCGATGAATTTTTACCTGCATTTATTGCCATAAGAGCAGTGAAACCTCTTGAGGACCTGTAATGAATTTACTACTTTTGAAGACCGGATAAAACCATTATAACATATCCTGTCAAATTAACCGATTCTTACACCAAACAAATAACACAACCAAACATATGAAACGCAGTTTTGCAAGCGACAACAATGCACCGGTTCATCCCGACATAATGCAAGCCATTATCGATGCCAACAATGAAGATTTTGTTTCCTATGGTGATGACCCTTTCACCCTGAAGGCAAAGGAAATTTTCAACGAAAAATTCGGTACCGATGTAGAAGTCTTTTTTGTTTGTACGGGCACCGGCGCCAATGTATCGGCCATCAGCCATCTGATAAAACCATGGCAAACGGTGATAGCCGCATCCACAGCACATATACACCATGATGAATGTGGCGCACCCGAAAAATATACCGGCAGCAAGCTCCACACGGTCAACTCGCTGGATGGAAAACTGAAAGTTTCTCAACTGAAACCCTTTTTGCATTCGGTGGGTTTTGAACACCATGCACAGCCCGGAATCATCTCCATCACGCAGTCTACAGAACTAGGAATGGTGTATACTCCTGAAGAAATTGAGGATATAGCCCGCTTTGCCAACCAGAATGACATGTACCTGCACCTGGACGGCGCCCGTATTGCCAATGCACTGACATCGCTGAATATATCCCTGGAAGAAATGATTACCCATACCGGGGTAGATGTGATGTCGTTTGGAGCCACAAAAAACGGACTTCTTATGGGAGAAGCCGTTGTATTCCTTAACCCCGAACTGGCCAGAGGATTCCAATACGTGCGCAAACAATCCATGCAACTGGTTTCAAAAATGCGCTATGTTTCAGCCCAGTTTATTGCTCATTTCCGGGATGATTTGTGGCTGAAAACGGCGACCCATGCCAACCAGATGGCCAAATTGCTTGCAGAAAAAATCAGGCATATCCCGCAGATTAAACTAACCATGCCTGTGCAAACCAATGCTGTATTTGCTGCCATTCCCAAAGAAATCATTGAGCCCTTGCAAAAAAAGCACTATTTCTACGTGTGGAATCCCGAAATGGGAGAAGTACGCTGGATGACTCATTTCAACACCACGGAAGAAGATATTGAGGATTTTGTGAAATGTATTGAGGAGTTGCTGGAAACCTCCAGCAAATAAGAAAAAGCTTCAAATCGGAATTTTACCGATGTACCCAAAGCATAACATTTTAAACAGCAAAATCGTTAAGGTTGCCGGGAGCAAAAGTAAAGCAGGGAACCGATTTCCAGTTCCCTGCTTTACTTTTGAAAAACTAATCTCACGGGTATGCGATATTGAACATATGGCATTCCCGATGATGATGCCGGTTATCAGTGTTTTACCATGCGCAGGGTCTGTGGCACACCTGAAACAGGGGTCACTGTTACCAGGTAAATGCCCGCAGGCAACTCAGACACGTCAAGAATAAATTCCTTGTTGTGAACCTTACCCGTTATCAGGTGTACTTTTCCTGACAAATCAGTGACCGCGAGGTTCTCTATTTTCTCATCACTGGTTACAAGGAGTCGGTCAGTTGCAGGATTGGGACTGATGGAAATTCTGTCGGTCTGCGCCCACTCATTAACTGATGTACCATCAGGCTCAAGCGTTACTTCAATGGTCATGGAATCGGAGATGTCAGTGATTTCTCCTGAATAGTCAAAATATCCCATGGCCGTTACCAGATAATTCAGGGAGATTCCGGTTGGCACATCGTCAAAAATGACGGATCCATTAGTGTCTGTTGTACCCTCACCATACTGGCCCAGATCCACAAGTGCCCCTTCAACGGGCTGTTGCCCACCATTATCTTCGGGTGCAGAAACAATAAAAGAGAGGGACACAAAATCCAGGGGTATCATCACCTCTGCGGTGTTGGAAGCCTCAGATTCACCATGGCTGTAAATGGCCGTTACATAATAATAGTATTCTTCTCCCGCCACTACTTCAGCATCTGAATATTGGGTGTTTGAAACCTCTGAGGCCAGCAGGATACTGTTTCGATACACATTGTAATGGAGCAGTTCTTTTCCTGCCGGGGCGTGCCATTGCAGAACTACTGCCCCATCGGCATAGTCAGCCTGCAGCTGCGAAGGAGCAGGCCTGGGAGCAGGTGCCTCAGCATCAAAGAACCGACCATAAATATCAAACGAAGCAATATCATGTCTGGCATCCTGCCACACAACCAAAAACTTCTCGTTATGGGCTGCGATCTCGGGTTCACGCTGCACATTGGTATTCTCAACAATATCAAATACTTCCCCGGCCAGCGTGCCATCGGCATTGATCAATGCACCGTAGAGATTATAAAAAATGGTATTGCTTATTATATGTTCCTGGTTCCATGCTACCATAAACTGGTTGCCATTGGAGGCTACCCGCGGATAGCTTCTTTCTTCGTTGTTCTCCAGTTGTGAAAGCAGAATCTCCTCTCCTATCAGGTTTCCTTCTCCATCAAACATCTGACCATATATGCTGCTCTTGGTGCCATGCCTGCGATCGCCCCAAACGGCCAGATAATATTGTCCGTTATAGGCTACCCGTGCAAGCATCTGGCGATGAGACTTGTCAGCAATGGCAAAATCATCTCCCAGCTGCTGGCCCTGCTTGTCGATAAACATACCATATACTGAGCGTTCGCCGGTACGATTGTCATCCCAGGTTACCAAATAATTATGTCCGTTGAAAAGAATGTCAGGATATATCTGGGCCGGATTGTCGCCCAGTCCCTCGGGGCGGATGGGGAAGTTGCCTCCTATGGGCTGATGCTCAGTACCACAGATAAACTGTCCGAGGATTCTTGCATTTTGTGCCGGAGAACCATCCTGCCAGATGACCAGGTAGTTTTCACCATCAAAGGCCACACGCATAAAAACAGGAGAATGCTCCACCTCAGGACCACTAACCTCAATTTTGGGGCCAATGGGTTCTCCCTGATCATTGAGAGCAACGGCAAAGGCATCCCTTCGGAAATCATGCGGGGTGCGCTGCCGGGACCAGGTAAACAGGAAAGACTTGTCGCCCCTTGCCAGATGGTGCATTCCAGCCATAACGGGATGAAATTCAACAGTTTCCTGTTCAGGAGCTACATCACCATTTTTACTGATAAACCTGGAATAATAGCTGTATCCTCCTTGTCGTCTGTCGGTATATACGGTTAAAAAGTCGCTTCCGTCATAAACCACCACCGGCCAGCTTTGCTGCACATTACTCTCTGAGACAATAAACTCTCCTGAATACTCCAGAATGACCTCAATAGTGGAATCACCGGAGAGTTCAAAACCGGTTTCTTCCAGGGTATAGTAGCCCAATGCTACAATGGTGTAGTCATATTCTCCCGCGGGCATTTCTTCAAAGATATAATTGCCCGGGGCGTTAGTGATATTACCAAAAGTGATCACTGCATGGTCTACGGGCTGATTGTCTTCATCCAGAATCGCAAAAACCACATCGAAGAGGGGGTCAGATAGCATCATCTCCACACTCACCAATGTATCGCTCATCAGCTGAAACTGATCGTTCTGCACAGTATCATACTCGTCTGCCTCCACAAGGTAGCTGTGAGTGCCGAAAGATACACCTGTAAAAACATAATCCCCGGTGGCATTGGTAATGTCGCCCAAAGTAATGGTAGCGTCTTCAATAACTTCACCTTCAGTATCCTTTACATCAAATATAACCTCATAGGTAAGTGCTGTCATCTGCACCTCTACAAGTATATTCTGATAAACATCAAGGTTGTCACCCTCATAACTCTGGTGAAAGGGAGCTTCTACAGTGTAACTATAAATACCTTCCGGAATTTCTGTAAAGACATAGTCTCCGGGCTCATTGGTAATTTCACCAAGAGTGATAACGGCATCCGTGATATCCTGGCCTTCCTCTCCTGTTACCTCAAAAGTAATGGTGTAGGGCCCGTCGATGGCATCCAGCATAAAGTCATCGATAAAAATTGCACGGTTGCCAGAAGGGGTGGCACCATGCTTAAAGGCAATATGACTTCCATCATCAGGGTCTGCCTCATCCAGAATAACCGTGAACATGGCATATTCAGCCGTAAGGTCTTCGTCGGCTTCCAGTGTAGTATAAAGAGTGAAAGTAGCCGGGTCGGTGGGATCGGTCATGGTGCCAATAAGCAGATCGGGAATGGAAGTAGCCGAACTGGCCCGCGCCCGGAAGCTAATCACCTTCTGATGGATGTTGTGTACGGGAGGTGAAATGAGCATTACTTCTGCGTCTTCATTGTTGTTGGACAAGATTCTTACATGATTTGGAGGAGAGAAGGGCGAAAAGCCGGTAGTCGTTTCAACCAGGGCAAGGGCATAAAGAGGGTTATCTACTATTCGGGTCCAGCCGGGAGGCAGGGCCGGGGCTTCCACCTGGTCAAAAGATTCGTGGTGTGGTGTCAGACTGATGGTGGCATCAATGGCTTCTCCGGCAAGTGGCAACTGGTAGTCCAGGATTTGAACAAACGCTGACTTGGTTCCGGTAGCCTCGGGAAGAAACCTGATTTGAATAAATGCAGATTCCAGAGAGCCCAGGCTCACCTCTTCTTGCAGGTTATGCAGGATGAAATCTTCAGCATCACTGCCCGATATACTGATATCCTCCGGTGAAATCACAAGTGTTCCCACGCCTTCATTGATAATCTCCACCTCAAAGGGGAAAGTAGTAGTTTGAATCTGGTGCAGACCAAAATCAACTGAGGTGGGATTGGTAAGCACCTCGGGTTGAGTGGGTGCATCCAGGTACACATTGTCGATGAGTATAGAACGGTTGAAGTTGGGCGTACTGCCATGCTTAAAGGCAATATGGTGATGATCCAGAACCGAATGGTCAAAGTTCACCACAAACTGCTGATAGGCAGATGTAAGATCATCTCCCCCTTCAAAGGTTTGAAATGCCACGAAGGTGGACGCATCCTCAGGATCAGTCATGGTGCCGATGATCAGGTCAGGAATATTGGAACCGATGTTACACCTTGCCCAGAAGCGTAGTCTCATATTTTCAAAATCTGCAATAGCCGGGGTAATGAGCATCATATTGGCATTGGCATTGTCGTTGGAAAGGATCTGCGCATGGTTGGGCGGAGAATGGGGGTTCAGGGCAGTAGTGGTTTGCACTACAGATGCAGCATACCCGGGGTTGTCATTGATCTTGCTCCATGCGAAAGGCAGATCGGGAGGCAGGGTTTGGTTAAAGTCTTCAAAATGTGGCAAAATAGCAATGGTGTCAGTGGCACCAATACCCTGCAAACCTATTTCCAGGCCCTTGATACTAAGGGTTGCCTGGTGGGGTAACGCCTGTAAAGGAGCAAAACGCAGAGAAAGGGAAATGGATTCACCAAAAGCTATTTCCACCAGGGCAGGCACGCTGTCAATACTAAATGCATCTGCATCAGGACCTGAAATGACAAAATCACCGGTTTCCAGAATAAGATCCTGCAGACCATCATTGGTAATGGTGAGGATTTCCGGATCGGATACTTCTCCAACAGGATTCACAAAAAAGTCAATATTTTCGCGGTCGATAAGCATCACCGCTTCGGTGCTGGCAGTCTCCCACAAAAAATTATCAACCATCAGCTGGCGCCAGGCAGACATGTTACTAACTACAATGACAATATGATATTCATCATTGTCGTTGAGCACATCACTGAACAGCACCGTTTGCTGCAGGTGGTCGGGCCCGGTAATGGTTACTGTATCTACAGGCACAAAGTCCGCCATATTGTCCCTGGATGAGCTGTACCCTATCACCACGTCATGAAGGTGAGTGTCAAAGATCATTCTGCCATAAAATCTCAGCCAGTTGGATTCAAAATTTTTAACCTTCGGACTTACCAGGGCCAGGATGGCATTGCCATCACCCTGGCTGGCAAAACGCACCTGGTTGGGGGGAGTCACAGGATTATGGGTATTTACCGTTTGCACCAGTGATTCTGTGGATTGCACAATAGTGGACCATCCTTCGGGCATATTGGGACGAACAGCAGTACTGAAGTCCTCGAAGAAGTAATCTACGGCAGGGGGTTCATTGAGTATCACTTGCGATGGGTGTGGGTTGCCCATCTTTGATTCCGTTAAACCGGCTTTGTCAGTCTTTCCGGCAGTCACTGAGCCGGCAAACTGCAAGAAGAAGCACATGGTTAATATCCACGGCATTGAAAGATGTAATGATTTTTTCATGGTAAATTTTTTATATGAATATAATGGCCAATAGTTAATCGACATTTTTCCCTGTAATATGCTGCTCAAATATAAGGTATGTTGAAAACATTGAGGATAAGGGCCAATGAGTAATTTTGTCTCTTTTTTCTGCGTACTGCTACTTACGTAGCGCTGTCAAAAAGAGAAAGAGAAAGTTTCATTTTGGGGATAATGCTCTCTTTAAATATGAAGCGACATTCATTGCCTGAGAATGGGGAAAAAGAAACACCTGAAAAGCTACCCTTTGACCACCGCCAGCGGCGTAAGATGGTGTATAATGTCCACCAGATCTTTCTGGTTGTTCATCACCACATCGATATTTTTGTAGGCACTGGTGGCCTCGTCCAGGTCTTTTTGGGTTCTGATGGCATGGATAATCCCTTTTTCATTGAGCTTTTTGATTTCCTCTTTAAGGTTTAAGGATCGTTGGGCTTGTTTTCGTCCCATCACCCTGCCGGCACCATGAGAACAGCTGTTGAAACTTTGGGGATTTCCTTTTCCTTTAACGATAAAACTTTGCGTGCCCTGGCTGCCCGGGATAATTCCAATGGTTCCATTCTCAGCAAGGGTAGCGCCTTTGCGATGCACTACAAGGTCCTTCCCGTTATGGGTTTCCAGCGCTGCATAATTGTGGGCAATGTTGATCATGGGAAAGGCATTAAAATTACCTTTAAAATGCTGTTTAAAAACATCCGTAATTCTTTTCATCATCAGCTTTCGGTTGGCAAAGGCAAAATCAACACAATACTGCATTTCCCTGAGGTAGGTCTGTCCTTCATCCGAATCCAGAGGTAGCCAGGCAAGCTGCGCGGATCGGGGTACAGGACTTTTCCACTTTTCATTCAGCTCTGCTGCCAGCCTGTTGTAATGATCTGCCACCTGCTTGCCAATGTTTCGGCTGCCCGAGTGAATCATGATCCAGATATGATTGTTTTCATCTTTCTGGATTTCAATAAAGTGGTTGCCACCTCCAAGAGTACCCACCTGGTATTCAGCTTTGTCGTATTCCCTGGCAACGATAGGATTTTGCGATGGGTCAACCTCGCCATGGTGGGGCATATTCTCAGGTCCCTGTGCGCTTTTATGGTGTTTAAACCCAAGAGGTACAACTTCTCTGATATCCGTCATGATATCCTTTAAGACAGGGTGTGAAACATGCTCAAGGGTAGTTTTAACGGCACACATCCCACATCCAATATCCACTCCTACTGCATTGGGGATGATGACATTATCAAGGGCGGCAACCCCGCCGATGGGCATTCCGAATCCCTGATGACAATCGGGCATAAGGGCTATATGGTTGTGTGCAAACGGAAGATTGGCAAGGTTACGGGCCTGGGCAAGTGCACCTTCCTCAATATCGGAAAGCCACATTTTTATGGGAATACGTTCAGTTTTGATTTCCTTTAACATAATCAATGAGATTGATATACCCAACTAACAAGTTAACGGCAGCGAGGTTTACATTTTTGCCAGAATTTTCTGATAATCCTCATCAATATCCAGTGCAGCAGTAGTATTCTGGATGATTATTCCTTCCCGTTCGGGAATATGGGTTTGAGTGAAATTCCAGATTACAGTAATTCCGGCGTTGATAGGCTCTTCTGCTGCCTGCAGTGCATTTTCAGGCGTAGAGGCAATCATAGCCATCTTCAGATGCATTTGCTTGACAAAGACAGGCAGCTTGTCCATGTTCTGGACTTTGATACCCGATATTACTTTACCCACTTTATCAGGATCTATATCAAAGGCAGCAACAATTCTTAATCCACTACCTGCAATGGTTTCGTTTCTTAGCAGAGAAGTCCCAAGCTTGCCTATCCCCACCAGCAAAGCCTCTTTAAACTCTCTTACACCCAGCAAGATATCTATACAATCAATCAGGGCATCCACCTCTACGATATCTTTTGCTGATTTATCATTCCAATGAGGACAATGAGAAAAATCCTCATATACCTTTTCAACAGCAACACCAAGAAACTCAGAAATCATGGATATAGTAAGATTATACTTTTGCTTGTACTTCCACAATCTTAACAAAGGCTGGTAAAGACGAAACCGCTGTATGGTTTCTTCGGGCAGGTTGAGATTATCGGGATTTTGTTTGCTCATAGATTTTTTATTGGGTAAAAAATCCTTATTATTACAAATTTAAGAACATTGTGATTACGCTCAAAATGTGTTTAAAAAAACCGGTAGTCATGACTTAGGGAATCAAGACTACCGGAAACCAAAACCAAAAACACACATGAAGAGAAGGGAATATTTGAAGAGTGTTGTTAAAAACAACTACAACCGAAAAAAGGTGATGAATAAATTCATCTTACTTCAAAAAACCTTTAACTTCGTAAAGAACATTATATCCGGTTGTGCCAAAGACATTTCAATTCTTGTGCCACAAACATTAAACCTCTGATTATCTGAATTCTGCAAAATACGCCTGTTTTTCAACATTAGCATTACCTGCAAAACCGTCATTATTCAGGACACTGTAGGTGTAATATTTCAGGACAGTGTCATTTTTAATTACACCTTAAAGTGTTTCTGGCTATACAAATACTTTTCTTTATAATCAAAGAATAAAATATAACTCTATCCCAGATATTTCTCAAGCATGTCATAAAGCTTCTTCCTTTTGAGCGGTTTGGTGAGATGCTCGTCAAACCCCATGTCTTCACCTTTTTGAATCTGATCGGGCATTGCATACGCGGACTGGGCAATAATGGGTATGTGGGGATTCTTTTTGCGTATTTCCCTGACTACCTCGAAGCCGTCTTTTCCTGGCATGCGGATATCCAGCAAAAGCATATCCACTGGTTCGCTGTTAAACAGCTCAAGCACTTTGTTCCCGTCATGGGCTATAAGCATTGTGATGCCCGTTTCCAGGAGCATATATTTTATCATCTCAAGGCTGTAGATATCATCCTCGGCAATTATGATTTTTTTTCCATCCAGCCGGGGAGTCTGGATTTCACCATTATTGGACCCACCTTCTCCTTCAGTGTCATTTTTTACCTTTACCTTTTTAAGGGGCAGGGTGAAGCAAAATTTTGACCCCTCTCCCACTTCAGATTCCACCCACATTCTCCCTCCCAGCCTCTCTGCCAGTGCCCGTGCGATAGCCAATCCCAGTCCGGTACCTTTGATCACGTTCCCTGATTTGTGCAATGTCTCATCCCCTTGCCGGAATCTCTCGAAAATTGCCTGGTGATATTCATCTTTTATCCCAGGGCCGGTATCACGAACGTAAAAGAGCACTTCCTTTTTCCCGGGTATTTCAATGCCAAGTTCGACAGAACCTTTATTCGTGTATTTGAAAGCATTGCTTAAAAGGTTGTTCAGTATCTGTTGCAGCCTGTGCTTGTCGGTGGCAAGGTACAAATCATCTGTACCTTCGGGCAGTTCAAGTTGAAAATCAATCGAGTCCTTGCTTTCGGCCGTATAACCCTCAAACTCCTCCTTTGTTTTTTCCATCAACCGCCTGATATTTACACCCGAAATTTTCACCGGCAACTCGCCTGCTTCCAGCCGTGAAATATCAACTATATCACTTATAAGGTGCATGAGTTCTTTGCCTGAATTATTTATATTATCAACAAACTTCCGGGGTCTGTCGCCGCTGACTTCATCCCTTAGCATTTCGGCAAAACCAAGAATGGAATTAAGGGGAGTCCGAATCTCGTGCGACATGTTTTCCAGAAATAGTGTTTTAAGCTTATCAGCCTTCTCAGTGTCTTCCTTTGCCTTTTCCAGCTCCTTTTCCCGTTCTTTTATCCGGGATATGTCTCTTACAATATTGGAAAGTGCAATAATTTTTCCCTTATCATCCTTGATTGGCGATTTGGTTACTGACACAGAAACCAGGGTGCCGTCCTTTCGTTTATGCAACGATTCCATGCCCTGCACTTTTTCACCCCTTTCCGCTTTTATAGCGATATCCTGAGTGGTCTTGTCATGAGGGTCAAAAAACAAATCTGTGTGGATTGACCCTATGGCTTCCTCCTCACTGTAGCCGTAAAGTTTGACAGCTCCATTGTTCCATGACAGAATCTTTCCCTCAGGCGATACGCTGAAGATGGCATCATCGGTTGATTCAACTATAGAGGCCAGGTGCATCTGGGCTTTCAGTTCCTTTTTTTCATGGGTAATATCCTGCACAAAAGCGGCAATAAAACCCTCCTCGTGAGTAAAAAACAGAATTTTCAGGTATCTGTCAATCTCCCGGAAATATATCTCCTCATGGCATTCCTTTCCGGAAAGGACTTTTTTCAGCAATTTATCGCGGTAATCCTTTTGTTTGAACAGTTCGCCAAAGAGCTTATTATTGTTTTCGCCTGGGGCCGATTGTATCATCTCGTTGAACGCCCTGTTGGCTTCCACAAGTTTTAAATCATCAGGTATGCCTTTGTTGTTTTTTGTCACCTGGTAAAGGGCAAAGCCATGCTGTAATTGACTGAATAAATACATGTACTTTCTCAGCCGCTCTGCTTCCTCCTTAAGCTTCTGTACCTTGTTTCGTTCAGAGATATCGGTAAATGTGACAACCACCCCGTCTATCCGATCGTCGATGGTCCGGTAGGGTGAAATGCGCATCCAGTATTGCCGGTCCCGGTCCGTAGAAATTTCTTTTTCCACAGGTTTGAGACTGTCCAGTACCTGCCTGACATCCTTCATCAGCTGCTCCTGGAGGAAGTTAATGCCGAAATCCTGTATCGGGCGCCCTGTGTCGGACTCCTGCAGGCAGACAATTTCCTTTATCTGTGGGGAAAATCTTTTTACCCTGAGCTTTCTGTCAAGAAACAGGATGCCTATCTCGGTGCTTTGAAGGAAATTATTAAGATCGTTGTTGATATGGGTCACTTCTTCTATCTTGCGTTGCAGCTCGTTGTTTGAGGTTTCCAGCTCCTCATTAAGCGATTGCATCTCTTCTTTGGAAGTTTCCAGCTCTTCATTGGTGCTTTGCATCTCCTCGTTGGTGGACTGGGCCTCCTCGTTGGCCGACCTTAACTCCTGGTTGGCGGTCTCAAGCTCTTCTATAACGTTATTCAGGTATTCATGCGTCTTGTGCAGTTCCTGCTCCATCTGCCTGATATATTCATCCGCTCCCAGGGTCTTCTGCCGGTCATCTGCATCCTTTTCGCCGGCTTTGACCTGAACAGCCGCTGATGGTTTTAGAAATACAATCACCAGCTGGGACAGGTGAGAAGGTTTTTCCACCGGAGTCAGTATAATGTCAACAAATTCATCGCCGCCATTCACGCAAACTTTTATGTTTTTATATGTGACAGGGTCTTTTTCTCCGTTTATTTTACGCAAGGCGGCGGAAAGGGGTATTTTCAGTCCTTCCCTGGCCAGGTTTACAATATTCTGGTTGGGCTCGCCCACGTGAAACCTGAAATATTTATCGCACTGCCCCAGTGAATACTGTATCTCACCTTTCTTGTCGATAAGCAGCATCGGGTTCATATACTCCTTTAATGCCTTGCTTTCCATGAATTCCCTTACTGGCATTTTCTTTCCTGCAAAAGCTTCTCGGGTGTCACCCTGCTGCAGATGCGGTTCATGGCCCCGGCTCTGCGACAGATAGTCCAGAATGGCTTTCCTGTTTTCCTTTTTACGGTATATGCGTGCCTTTGAATCTATGGTTTGGTAGAGTTCGCTTCTTCCCAAATGGGTCTCCGAGTTTCCCAGGAACAGGTGTCCGTCGCTTTTAAGGGCATAGTGAAAGGTGTTAAGCAGGTTCTTCTGTACACCGGGTTCCAGGTAGATAAGAAAATTGCGGCAGCTTATCAGATCAATCTTCGAATAGGGCGGATCCTTGATGGCGCTGTGCTGTGCAAAGGTTACCATATCGCGGATTTCTTTATGCACCTGGTAAACGTCATCATTTTTTTTAAAATATTTATCCAGCAGATTATCCGGTATATCAGCCTTGATATTCTCCCTGTACTTCCCGGCACGGGCCACCTCTAAGGCACTATTGTCAACATCGGTTGCAAAAAACTGCATGTCCATCCTGATCTTTTTTGATGCCTGATACTCTTTTGCCAGGATGGCAATGGAGTATACCTCTTCTCCGCTGGCACAGGCGGGAACCCATATTCGTAAAGGATCATCGTTTTCCGCATCCATTAACACCGGCAGCACCTTTTCCCGCAGGGCCCCGAAGGCTTCTCTGTTGCGGAAAAATGAAGTCACACCAATAAGGAATTCCTTAAAAAGATGACCGGTCTCACCCGGATCATTCTCCAGCAGGCTGAGATAGTCGCTGAGGCTTGATTTTTTTTGCAGCGCCATTCTTCTGCGGATGCGCCTGTGGATTGTAGTACTCTTGTACCCGGAAAAATCATGGCCGGTATGGATATGAACCAGTCGTAATAACTTTGCCACCTGATCGCTGGTATTATCCTCAGAAAACGGCTGAATCTCCTTATGGCAGTTTCTTTGAAATTCAATCAGCAGAGCGGGCAGGTCGCCGGGACGGGCTACCTTGTCTACTATCCCCGTTTCAATGGCGTTGCGGGGCATGGCATTGAATCTTGTAGTCTCAGGATCCTGCACCATCACTATTCCTCCGGCATTTTTTATATCTCTTATGCCCAGCGAACCATCTGAGCCCGTACCACTGAGCAGAATGGCAGCTATTGTGTCCTTGCGGTCGGCTGCCAGAGAACGCAGAAAAATATCAATGGGCATGTGAAGGCCCTTCTGATTTTTACTGTATTTTTCCAGGTGGAATCTGTTGTCGGAAATGGTGGCATCATAACCCGAGGACAACACATAAACATGGCCTGGCTTCGGAGTGATACCCTCTTTTATGTCAACTACCTTAAGTGCTGTTTTTCTTTGAAGAATATCGCCAAGGATACTCTTGTAATCGGGCGAGAGGTGTTGTATCACAACGAAGATAAGCCCTTCCTGACGGGGAAGATTTGTGAAAAACTCTTCCATTGCCTTTATACCGTCGGCCGAAGCACCTATGCAAGTGATGATTTGATTTTGCTGGCTAATGTTTTTTTTTGCCATATGACTTATTGTTTGATTCTTTACTTCATTAACTCCATGCCAGCCAAATACCCTAGTTTGTGCAAGCAAATCTACTAAGCGTTTTGATGCATTCCCAACAAATGCATAAATACTGAGTCCACTCTAAAAAGTCAATTATCCACGAACCGGAGATCGACCAAGTCAATTGCACCAATTTACACAAATTCATAATATTGATAACCTGTCAATTAGAAAAATTGAAATTATCACGAATGACCAAAAACGGGTTTTCGAAGTAGACTCGATATTAGTCTGTACTTTTTGATTTAAGATCCAAATGCACTGAAAACATTTAATATACTACCATCCTCAATTTTACTTTTTGTGTATTCATTTCTTGTTGGTTGGGCTTTGGGGAGTATTATAAAGTCAAATAACAGTAAAACGTGTCCGCAAGAAAATCATTATTTTTTGTCTCTTTGATGTTAAAACATCAATGACAAGGCTTTCGTCCCGAAGCATCGGGATTGTATTCAAGGAGTCCCCGAATATAGGCAAAATGTACAATATAGCCAAACAAAACCCATGCGGGATTCAGTAAGATTTTTAACAGCAGGGTATTCATAAATAAAGTTTGAGATACTTTCAGGGAGACACTAATTATCCGGGAGATAAACCTTTCAGCTCTTCAACGATAGTGGCCGGACGAGCTATAAGTAGTCTGGCTACAATGCAGAACGCAGTGGGCAGGTCGCCCGGAGGACCGGAGGTATTAGCCTGCGGATTTCAGCGTTGTGCAATTATGGCGCATGCAGGATATCCAAGGGACAGGGAGGGTCAGATGGTTCGGAGATCAATCAGGTATTAATTCTTTCTTCACAATAAAACAGCGATCTGCCGACATCGATTTTGGCAAACATCACAGAAAGCATTTCATAAACAGCCGAAAAAACAGACCATCCAACGAGGACATTTTTTGCCTTGTTTACAACGTTGATTTTATGCAAAGCAGCCGATTGCGGGCTGCGTCTGCCGGTCTCGTCCGAGCAGGATTCACCGCTGCAAAAGCCCACGCGGAGCAGTCCCGCAATTGCGGGATTGGCTATACCATGTTGCGGGTAGGTTTTTAATTTATCCTTAGTATTTCATTTTAAAAGTACCTGTCAAATTATCACTCTTAAAATATAAATTTAAATCTCCTTCTATGATTTTTTCAGCTGTGTCAAATAACTTAATATCTACATATCCACTATCAGCTTGGGAGAAGGCTTCAGGGGGATAATTAAAGTAAGAAAGAAAAAAATCGACATTTCTTAGCAATGCTGCATTAAACCCAAGGCTTGATATTTGATTAATTCCCAATTCTAATTCTTCATGAAAAAGATATGTTTGCAGCGCACTATTATCATCAAAAACTATCCAGCTATGTATACGTGGATAGTAACTCTTGATTGGTATATCTATTACATTTAATCGTTCCGAGTTAGTGTAGACGTCGGCAGAGTTGTTTTTTAATGAATTCGTTCCTAATTCATAGTTTACTTTAAAATAGCTTTTTTGAATTTTACGACCATTAGGATAAGTGGGATCTTCAAGGTTCATGAATTCAAAATAGCCATAAACAATTAAATCTAAAGTATCTATAAAGTCGATTACGAAATAACCGCTGGGAAAACTACCATTGAAGCTGCTGGCCCATTCATCAACCAGTGCTCCATATTCATTAAAGTCAGGATATCTTAAGTTAACAATATTTGAACTTCCAATTCCAAAAGGAAAACTATCTACTGCAAAATTTACAAGAATAAAATGCAGCGAAGCGTCAAAGTCTTTTGTTGTATGTACGTTAAAATATAGCTTGGAATTCTCATGAGTAACATTGAAGCCATGTATGTACCATTCATATCCCCCTCCTGTGGTTATATTTATTTCATTTAGTTCAATATCATCATATATCGCTGGGGGTTTATCTTCATCATCATTTAAA